>DZAZ01000042.1 GCA_022729755.1 Helicobacter cetorum
ATTATCTATTTTTTCGTGTATTAATCTCTCATCTACTACGATTTTTTCGCCTTTTTTCTCATCTGCTGAAAAACTAATATCTTCTATCACTTTTTCAATCACAGTATGAAGTCGTCTTGCCCCAATATCTTCAGTTTTTTCATTTGCAAGTTGAGATAGTTTTGCAATAGCTTTAATTGCTTCATCGCTAAATTCAAGCTCAACACCTTCAACTTTAAGAAGTGCTTGATACTGTTTTAGTAGTGAATTTTTAGTTTTAGTTAGTATTTTATAAAGTGCTTCCTCATCAAGTGAACTAAGTTCAACTCTTAGAGGAAATCTACCTTGAAGTTCAGGGATTAAATCACTTGGTTTACTAAGATGAAATGCACCAGCTGCAATAAAAAGAATGTGGTCAGTCTTAACTTGACCGTGTTTTGTATTAACACTGCTTCCCTCAACTATTGGAAGTAAATCTCGCTGAACTCCCTCTTTACTTGGGTCATTTCTTCCTTGCATTTTTGAGCTAACTGCAATTTTATCAATCTCATCGATAAAAACTATTCCGCCCTGTTCAACTCGCTCAATTGCCTCTTTTTTTATAGCTTCATTATCCACAAGTTGCTCAATGGCATCAATTTTTAAAAGTTCTCTTGCTTCAGCTACTCTAACCTCTTTTTTTAAATCATCTTTTTGAAGTCCACCTAGCATTTTAAAAAGAGACTCTTGCATATTTACAACATCAGGAGGAAGATTTGAGTCACTCAAATCTAAATTTTTTTTCACACTAACTTCAATTTTTTTGTCATCCATTTCGCCGTTGTGAACTTTTATATTCATTTTTGCAAAACTTACCTCATACTCTTTTTGTTTAGTTTCACTTGCACCTTTTGGAAGTGGAGGAAGTAATTTTTCAGTTATCTTTTTATTTACATAATCTTCAATTATATCTTTGTTCTTTTCTTGATGTTCGATTTTCACAAGTCTAATCGCTTCAAATACTAAATCACGTATCATAGACTCGACATCACGACCCACAAAACCAACTTCAGTGTATTTACTAGCTTCAACTTTTACAAAAGGTAAACTCATCATTTTAGCTAGTCTTCTTGCGATTTCAGTTTTACCAACTCCAGTTGAGCCTATCATCAAAATATTTTTTGGCATAACTTCATCTTGAAGTTCAGGAGAAAGTTGCATTCTTCGGTATCTATTTCTAAGTGCAATTGCAATCGCTTTTTTTGCATCTTTTTGCCCAATTACATATTGGTCTAAATATTCAACTATTTGCTTTGGAGTCATACTCATTTATCTTCTCCAATTTTTAAAATTTTAATATTTTGATTTGTGTAAATACAAAGTTCACCAGCAATCATTAATGCCTCTTTTACAAGCTCTTGCGGTGAAAGAGTTGAGTGTTTTTCTAAAGCTCTAGCTGCACTAATTGCAAAGTTTCCTCCACTTCCAATTGAAGCTAATTTTCCATCTTCAGGCTCAACAACATCACCAGTTCCACTTAAAATAAAAATGTGTTTTGTATTAAGTACAATCATCATAGCTTCAAGTCGTCTTAGTACTCTATCTTTTCGCCACTCTTTTGAAAAATCTATTACAGCTCGATAAAGGTCACCTTTTTTATTTTCAAGATTTTTTTCAAACATATCATATAAATTCATAGCATCAGCCGTACTCCCCGCAAATCCAGCTAAAACTTCACCATTGTACATTTTTCTAATTTTTATCGCATTACCCTTTAACACGGCATTTCCAAAGCTAACTTGTCCATCACCACCAATTACGGCAATGCCATCACTTTTATAAGCTAAAATTGTAGTTGCTTTAAACATTATTCTCCCATTATATCTAGTTTTAATGTGCCGTGAATACTATGTCCAAGCTTTACATCAATTTCAAAAAGTCCCGTAGTTTTGATAGGATTTTTAATATCAAGCCCTTTTTTATCAATATCAATTTTAAATTGTTCAATCAATGCATGAGCTACCTCTTCTTTTGTAATAGCTCCAAAAAGACTTCCATTTGCCCCAACTTTTTTAATTATTTTAAGTGTAATATTTTCAAACTCTTTTGCAACAGTTTTAAGTCTTTCTATCTCATTTTGTTCAGCTATTGCTTTTGATTTTTCTTCAGCTTTCCACTTATTTATAACTTCATTTGTAGCAAGTTTTCCAAGCCCTTTACCTATGATAAAATTTTTTCCATAACCATCTTTTACCTCTTTAACTTCTCCAGTTTTTCCTACACCTTTAACATCAGCTAATAATAATACTTTCATTTTATCCCCTTTCTATCGCCCCAGCATAACTCATAATTCCATAACTTAAATTTGCAACTTGTTTAAAGCCAAGGTCGTGCATTACTCTTTGACAATACATACTTCTACTTCCACTATGACAATATACAACTACTGGCTTATCTTTTGAGCCTTCAATTTGTTTAATACCCTCATAAAAACTCGTAGTAGGGATTAAATAATCGGTTCCTTTAATTCTACCTGATTTATTCTCCATCCACTCTCTTGTATCAACTAAAGTAAAATCTACCATTTTTTTATCTCTAGCTTCGATTAATGCTTCAAGCTCATCACCATCTAAATACTCTTTAGTTAAAAGCATTAGACACTCATCTTTACTTAATCCTCTTGAATGCTCGTGAACAGCCTCTTCCATCTCTTCTTCAGCTTTATGAACTTTTGCAAATTCAGGAGTACAAAAAATTCCACAATGACAATTACCTTTATTTGGTATCTCATTATCAATTGCAGGTTTACAAGGACAAACTCTATCTTCATCAGTTTTTGTTACAAAAAAACAAGGACAATACCTTGTGCCATAAATTAATTTATTTCTTGTTAATCCAAATTGAATTGATTTATTAATTTCATCGTCTGGATTATAAGCAAATCCAAATTGTTGTATTACTTTATCTGTAAATTTTATTGTTTTTTCAAGTTCTGTTTTAAATTCAATTGATTCTGGGTCAATTTTAATAGTACTCATTTGGCTTATACCTTTGATTTATAGTAAATTTTGTAATTTGAAATAATAACAAAAAGTTCTAAAAATAAGCTAAACTAAGTTATTATTTATATATCAAAAAAAGGAGAGGCTACTATGAAAAAATTTTTATTCTTAGTTTTAATTTCATTTTTTTTTACGGGTTGTGTTGTAAATAAAGCACCTTATACAAAAAGAACTCAATTAGTTTTAGTTGATAAAACTGAAGAGGAGAGAATGGGAATTGAAGCTGCAAGTGAAATTTTAAGAACTTCAAAATTAAGCACAGATAAAAGAGCAACAGCTATGGTTAAAGAGGTTGGTCAAGCAATCGCTAGAGTTTCTGGTGAAAATTTTAATTGGGAATTTCACTTAATCGAAGATGAAGTCGTAAATGCTTTTTGTTTACCTGCTGGAAAAGTGTTTGTATATAGTGGACTTTTAAATTTAATTGAAAATAAAGATGAATTAGCAACAGTCATAGCACACGAAGTAGCACACGCTATTGCTAGACACGGAGTTGAGCGAATGAGTATGCAACAAGCAAGTGAATTTGGTAAAAATTTAATCACTCAAGCACTTGGAGTTAGCAATTCAAAATGGGCTAGTGCATTTGATATGGCTTATGGACTTGGTTCAAATGTTGGTTTAATCTTACCTTATAGTAGAAAACAAGAGTTTGAAGCCGATAAAATCGGATTAATTTTAATGGCAAAAGCTGGTTATGAGTTAAATTATGCACTTTCATTTTGGAATAAAATGCAAAAAATGAATAAAGGTAGTGGAAGTGGTTTTGCATTTTTAAACACTCATCCAACCGATGAAGAGAGAATTAAAAATATAGAAAAATTAATACCAAATATTATTTTACAAAATAAAATGAAATAAAATTATGAAATAGGTTTTTCTGGTGTTATTTATCGCATTATTAAGATAATTTAAAAGGAAAACAATGCCAGAGATTTGTAGATTTTATGGGATAAGAATTACAATCTATTTTGATTAACATCCACCATCACATTTTCATGCAGAATATGGTAAATATGAAGCTTTAATTTCTATAGAAAGTGGAGAAATAATAAAAGGAGATTTACCAAAAATTGCCAAAAAGTTAATATCAAAATGGTACAAATTAAGAAAAGATGATATTTTAAAAGTTTGGAATGATATTCAAAATGATAGAGAGTTTGAAAAAATAAAACCATTAGAATAAGGCTAAAAAATGATACTACATATAATCGAAGCAAAACATATAAGAGATTATCAACTTTGGGTTAAATTTAACGATGGAGTTGAAAAAATAGTTGATTTTAAAAATTATCTTAAATCAAAAAAACATCCATTTTTTCAATCACTTAAAACTGTCGATGAGTTTAAAAATTTTAAAATATGTAAGACAATCTATTGGGATAGTGGAGCTGATATTGCACCAGAGTATGTTTATGAAAATTTATAAAAGGACTTGAGAGATTAATCTCTCTTAATCCAAAATCCGTAGCCTCTTGGAATAATATTTGGATTTTTTAACCAAGATTTAACTTTGTTATCATAAGCCCAAATTTCGCTGAATTTACTCAATTCACTTAAGTTTATATCTCTTCCAGCTCCGATTAAATTCCAGTTTGTGCCTAAATTTGTAAAGTTTGGATTATATGGAGTTCCACTAATTGCTTTTGGCTCATTATTATCACATTTTACCCAAACTCCCTCGTTTGGTTTTAGAGTTCTGCTATCTTTTATCCAGCCGTTATTTTGATATTTATAAGTAATCAAAGCTTTATCTAAGTTTATATCTTTATCCGTTGGATTTGCAATTAAATTCCAGCCTTTTTGGATATTTAAGCTTGAATTTGCATAAATTGGAGTTAAAGCTGTGTTTGTTTGTGTAGAAATTTCATACTCAATATTTGGGTTCATAATTTCTTCAACACCATTTCGTACAATTTTTGCTCCACCTAAAAGTAGTTTTATCGTTTTTTTACCGTTAAAATATTGTCTCTCTTCAAATTTTTGCCAAGCTGTTGTGCCGATAATTTCGATATCTTGAGTTAATCCTCTTTTTCTTTGGATTTTAAAACTTGAGCTTGTTTTGTATTCTGATTTAACCGCTATAAAAATATCTTTTCTAGTTGAATTTAAAGCCAGTGGAGTAGTCGCTTCTATTATAAGTTCCATAATTGCATTGCTTATATTTTTTGGAAGTTCAAGGCTAAATGTTTGAGTTTGACCGTTGCTACTCATTATATTTACAGTAGTTTTTAAGTTTCCATTAACTTCAGCACTCATCTCAACTTCAATTGGTTTAGTCTTATTATCTCCCGTATTAGCTTCGATTGTTGCTTTTGAAGTTACTTTTCCACTATTTTCTTGCTTAATTTCGGCACCTTTTGGAGTTTTTAACTCAACTTCTACTTTGTTTTGAGTAGTTATTTTAGTACTAGCTTCAGAGTTTGCATTTACTTTTACTTCTGATTTAACTTCGCTATTTTCGACTTTTGAGTTAAATCCTCCATCGCTTGTAAGTGTTATTTTAACTTTATCTTCAGTTTCGATTGATGTTTTTGTACCATCGCTAACGTTGATTGTAGCTTTTAAGTTTGTTTGAGTATTCTCTTTTGGAATTTCCATCGTTACTTGCGATTTTAAGCCGTTGCTTAGAGTTGTCTCGATTGTCTCTATTGTTTGAGTTTGTGTATTATTTGTCGTCTCTTTTATGATATTTTGAGGAATTTCAACTTCATAATTGCTAGTTGTTGAATTAATTGTCGTTGGAACTGGAGTTGGTGAAATATAACTACTTCCTCCTCCACTGCTACTTGAAGGTGTTGGAGTTGGTGATGTTTCGCTTACATCAGTTACATTAATCGTTAAATTTTTATCAAAACTAGCATTCATTTCATCATTTACTCTAATACAAGTTACATAACTATTTATACTCTCATAATCTAGTGAAATCGCCGTTTTTAACTCTCTACCTAAAATTGTAAAATTATTATCAACTCCACCACAAAAACTAAAAGTTAAATTATCATCAATATTTCCATCAGTTGCATTCAAATCACCGATTTTTGTGCCGATTGCACTATTTTCTGCGATTGAATAGTTTGTGAGGTTTATATCAGTTGGAGCATAATTTGGATTTATAGTTATATTAAACTCTTTACCGATTTTCACAATTCCATCGTTGATTGTTACATTTAATTCAACTATTCCCATTTTATCAGTGATTGGCGAAATTGTTAAGTTTAAATCTTTAGCATTATAATTTGCATAAGTGAGGTTATTTTCCCAATTTTGAGTTAAGTTAAAAATACTAGTATCATTCATATCAACAGTGATATTTAAATCTTCTTTTTCATCATCACTTATCCCATTTAAAGTTATGTTAAAATCACTAAAGTTTAGCTTTTTTGTGATATTTGAGAGTGTTTGAGTATAACTTGGAGAAGTGTCATTTAAATTATTTAAAGTTATAGTTAAATTTTTATCAAAACTAGCATTCATATCATCATTTATTCTAATACAAGCTATATGAATATTCTTTTATGTTTCATAATGTAGCTTTTTTTTATAAAAACTATCATTCCTGATAATAAAATATTTGCTCTACAGCTTTATATTTTAAATCATTTAAAACCTGCTTCTCTTTTTGTATTTTAACATTTAATTCTTCTATATCTCTTTCAAGAAGATGTTTATCAGTAGATGAAGTTGAAACTTTATTTAAGTTATCATTGCATTTATTTAACAAAAGTGTTGGTTTTTTATCCCATTCATCATAAACTTTTGAACATTTTAATGAAGCATAATCAACACAATTGTAAAATTCTTCTACCTTCTTTGATATAATGCCAACTTTTGTAGCATATCCTAATATTTTTACAAGAAGACTATCACTTTCCATCCAAGCATTAGAAACATTATCAATAAAGTCAACAGCAAAAGTTCCTAGCATATCCTCCACTTGATAATACTCATCTTTTAAATGAGCAACATAAGCACTACAAGCTTGGCTACTTAAGTAATTTGCCATAGAACTATTTAGTTGCCTTCCAATTATATCGGAAGCTACATCACATCCACCAGCACCCATAGCACATATTGCGATAGCCTTTTCACTTTTTTCTGATGGACTACAAGCTGTATTAGGTTTTTCTCCCAAATTTGGTTTAACACAATTTCCATTTTTATATACTAAACGATTAGTATTTAACCAATTCTTAGCATTTGACAAATTATTTTTAGCAATGTTTAATTCTTCTTGTTTTTTTTCAAGTCTATTTTCAAGTTTTTCAAGATAATCAATAGATTCATTATAATTACTCCATATAGTATTACTAAAATAACTTTTACCTTCACCCTTTAATTTTATTTCATCTTTATCGTCATTAGTTACACTTAAAAAATTACTTCCATAAAATTTAGGTAAAATAAATTCCACTTTACCATTATATGCTTTACTTTTATCTAAAATATATGAAGAATCAGAAATTAATAAATATGTCTCGTTAGTTTTTGAATCAAATTCAACAAATAAAGAATTATAATTTCCACCAATGGAAGATATACGGCTAGAGCAACCTGTAAACAACATAATTACTATTACAAAAAAAGAAAATTCTTTCATATCCATCCAATCCTTTTTTTAACTAAAAATAAACTTATAATATTACCCCCCCCTTAAGATACACTTAAAAAATGAGAATTTAATAATATTATTTCAATTTATTTTACTTAACGACTTATTAATCGTTGATTAAAAGTTTAAGCTTTTCTAATCTCTTTTTTAAAAAAAAGAGTAAAAAATGCAAAATGAATTAGAAAAAGAAGCTGAAATAGTTTTGGATAGAATTTCAAGCAATGTAGCAAAAATAAGAAAAGAAAAAGGCTTTTCTCAACTTCAATTAGCAGTTGAAATCGGTTTAAGTGGAGGGGCTTATATTGGTCGAGCTGAACTTCGCACAAATGGACAACATTTTAATATATCAAATTTGGTTAAAATCGCAAAAGTGCTTGAAGTTGATATTTGTGAGTTTTTTAGGTGAAACTTGTTCTTTTTTTGTGTTTATTTGCATTAAATTTTAACTTATTATATTGAAATCTTAAGGCTATTATATTTTTGCAGTCCTAAACTGTTTTTTAATTTATTAAAAAATAGATTTAAAAGTATAAATTTGATAAAATCGCAAAAAATTTTATACTAGGAGATAGTTTGAGAACGAACTATTGTGCAGATTTAAATGAAAATGATATTGGAAAAGTGGTAGAACTTGCTGGTTGGGTCAACTCTTATCGCGACCACGGTGGAGTTATTTTTATAGATTTAAGAGATAAAAGTGGAGTAATTCAGCTTGTTTGTGACCCAAATGATAATGAAAATGCTCATAAAATAGCGAGTTTAGTTAGAGATGAGTTTGTGCTTTTAGCAAAAGGTAAAATTAGACCTAGAGGGCAAGGGCTTGAAAATCCAAAATTAAAAACAGGTAAAATAGAAGTTGAAGTTGAATTTTTACATATTGAGAATAAATCTCTTCCACTTCCTTTTGCGATGCACGACTCTAATGTAAATGAAGAGATAAGACTTAGATATCGCTACCTTGAGCTTCGAGCTAATAAGTCTTATGAAACATTTAAGCTTAGAAGTAAAGCAGCAATTGCAGCTAGAAATTTTTTGGATAAAAATGGATTTTTAGAGGTTGAGACTCCGATTTTAACAAAATCTACACCTGAGGGTGCAAGGGATTATTTAGTTCCAAGTAGAGTTCACGAGGGTGAATTTTTCGCACTTCCACAATCTCCACAACTTTTTAAGCAACTTTTAATGGTTGCTGGATTTGATAGATATTTTCAAATTGCAAAATGTTTTAGAGATGAGGATTTAAGGGCTGACCGTCAGCCAGAATTTACACAAATAGATGTTGAGATGAGTTTTTGTAGCGATGAAGATGTTATGAGAGTAGCTGAAGGATTAATTCAATCAATTTTTAGTGCTTGTGGAGTTGAAATTGAGACAAACTTTAAAAGAATAAGTCACCGCGAAGCAATGGAGGGTTATGGTTCTGATAAACCTGATTTTAGATATGATTTAAAAATGGTAGATGTGATTGATATTTTTGAAAAAAGCACAAATGAAATTTTTGTAAATATTGCCAAAACTCCTAAAACAAATAGAATAAAAGCACTTAAAGTTCCAAATGGTGATGAGTTTTTTTCAAGAAAAATGTTAAAAGAGCTTGAAGATTTTGTAATAAAATTTGGTGCAAAAGGGCTTGGGTATTTTCAAGTAAAAGAAGATGGATTAAAGGGACCTTTAGTTAAATTTTTTAGTGAAGATGATTTAAAAGAACTTAGTCAAAGAGCTGAATTAAAAGTTGGCGATATAATTTTCTTTGGAGCAGGTGAAAAAAATAGAGTACTTGATTATATGGGAAGACTTAGAATAGAAATTGCTAAGCGAATGAATTTAATTAATCCTGAAAAATTTGAATTTTTATGGGTTGTTGATTTTCCTATGTTTGAAGTTGAAAATGGAAAAATAAAAGCCCTTCATCATCCTTTTACAATGCCGCGAGATATGGATAAAGAACACATCGAAGAGATTGAGTCGATTGCTTATGATGTGGTTTTAAATGGAGTTGAGTTAGGTGGTGGAAGTATAAGAATTCACAGAGATGATATTCAAGAGAGAGTATTTAAAATGATGGGTATAGGTGAAGAGGAAGCAAAATTAAAATTTGGCTTTTTACTTGACGCACTTCAATATGGAGCTCCACCACACGGAGGTTTTGCGATAGGATTTGATAGACTTATGATGCTTTTAAGCAAAAGTGATAGTATTAGAGAAGTTATAGCTTTTCCAAAAACTCAAAAAGCACAATGTTTGCTAACAAATGCTCCTAGCGAAGTTGAGGTTGAGCAATTGCGAGAACTTCATATTAGAGTTAAAAAATCTGAAGAAACTAACAAAAAAGGAATATAATGAAAAAATTATTTTTAATCATTGGAGCACCTGGAAGTGGTAAAACAACCGATGCAGAATTAATTGCAGAAAGACATCCTCACAAAATTACTCACTATTCAACTGGCGACCTTTTAAGAGCTGAAATTGCTAGAGGAACTGAACTAGGTAAAACAATTGAGAGTTTTACTTCAAGAGGCAATTTAGTACCATTAAATATCGTGATTGACACAATTACAACAGCAATTGAGAGTAGCTCAAATAGTGTAATTTTAATTGATGGTTTTCCTAGAAGTGTAGAGCAAATGATGGCACTTGACTCAAAACTTGCTATAAATAAAAATGTAAATTTAACTTCAGTAATTGAAGTTGTAGTTAGCGAAGAGGTGGCAAGAGATAGAGTTTTAGGAAGAGCTAGAGGAAGCGATGATAATGAAGTCGTCTTTAATAATAGAATGAAAGTTTATATCGACCCATTAGTAGAAATTCAAAAATTTTATGAAGCGAAAGATTTACTTCATAAAATCAATGGTGAGAGAGATATAGAAACTATTGTAAATGAAATGGATGATTTTATCCATACACTAATATAGTAGCGATGAAAAATTTTTATACAGTTATCATTGGAAGTGAACTTTTAAATGGGAGACGAAAAGATTCCCATTTTGAGTTTGTAAATAAGGAGTTATTAAAAAGAGGGTTTGAGCAAAAAGCTTCTTTTGTAATTAAAGATGAGCCAAAATTTATCGAAGAAGTTTTTAATTTTGTTAAAAATGATGAAAATAGTGTAATGTTTAGTTTTGGTGGAATTGGTGCAACACCTGATGATTACACAAGAGTTGCAAGTGCAAATGTTTTTAGTGAAGCTAAAATGGAGATAAATCAAAAAGCAAAAGAGTTAATAATTAATCAATTTGGAGATAAGGCTTATCCTCATCGAGTAAATATGGCTTATCTTCCGATTAATGCAGGATTACTTAAAAATGTTATTAATAATGTTGCGGGATATTATTTAGATGAGCGATTTTTCTTTGTGCCAGGATTTCCAGAAATGGCTCATCCGATGATAATTGAAGCTTTAGAGAAGTTTTATCCAAAAGCAAAAGAGAAATTTAGAAAAACTCTAACAATTGATTGTAGTGAAAATAATTTGATTAATTTAATGCAAACTTTACCTAATGATATAGATTTTTCGAGTTTACCTCAAATATTGGATGATAGAAGAAGAGTTGTAATTTCACTAGCTGATTATGATTTATCAAAAGTTGAAAAATATTTTAATTTATTTATAAATGAAGCAAAAAAATTTAATTTTGAATATACGATAGGAGATTTACATGAACATAGATAAAATTGGTTATGGAGAAAATCCAGATAAAGTGAATGCTTTAATTGAGATACCTTATGGTTCAAATATGAAGTATGAAATTGATAAAGATAGTGGTGCGATTATAGCTGATAGAATTATGCATTCAGCGATGTTTTATCCAGCAAATTATGGTTTTGTACCAAATACACTAGCTGATGATGGTGACCCAGCTGATATTTTAATTTTAACAGAATATCCACTTGTTGCAGGTTGTGTAATTAAGTGTAGACTAATTGGTGTGTTAATTATGGAAGATGAGAGTGGGATGGATGAGAAGCTTTTGGCTGTGCCAATTAGTAAAATTGACCCAGCTTTTGAAGAGATAAAATCTTATGAAGATTTACCAAAACATATTTTGGCAAGGTTAAAAAATTTCTTTGAAACTTATAAAATACTTGAACCTAATAAATGGGTAAAAATGAAAGATTTTAAAGGTAAAGATGAAGCTAGTCAAATATTAGCTAAAGCAATAGAAATGGGCAAAAAGTAGTAAATAAAACTTCTACTTTTTATTTTTTTATGAACTCTTTAATCATTAGTGCGACTTCTTCAAATCAAGGCAAAACATTGCTTACAATGGCACTTCTTTATCATTATAGAGATAGTGTTAGAGGGTTTAAAATTGGCCCTGATTATATCGACCCACAATTTCACGAGCATATTTCAAATACACCTTCAATTAATTTAGATAAATTTATGATGAATGAGCTTCAAATTAAATGGCTTTTTAATAAATATTCAAATAAAAATATTTCAGTAATTGAAGGAGTTATGGGCTTTTATGATGGACTTGATAAAGGAGCATCAACTTATGAAATAGCAAAACTTTTGCAAATTCCAACCATTTTAATTTTAGATGCGAGTGGAACTTATATTACACTTTTAGCAATTATTAAGGGTATGATAAGTTTTAGAGAGAATAATTTTATAAAAGGTGTGATTTTAAATAAAGTCTCTTCAAACTCGCACTATGAGTTGATTAAAAATTTAATCGAAGTTGAATTTAGTGATATTTTAGTTTTAGGTTGGATAAAAAAAGATTTAAATTCCATCTCTTCAATTCATTTGGGGCTTGATTTAAAAGAGTTAAAATTAAAAGATATTGCAAAAATTTCATCTGAAGTTTTAGAGAATTTAAATTTAAACTTAATAGATAAATTATCTAAACATAATTTTGAAAAATTAAATTTTTATCCATTTGAAAAAATAGAAAAAATTGATAAAACTTTAGCAATCGTTAAAGATGAAAATTTTTCATTTATATATTATGATAATATTGAATTCTTAAAAGAAATTTTTGCTGAAGTTAAATTTATTTCAGCAATTAATGATGAAGAGATAAGCGAAAATATGGATATAGTTTATATTTGTGGTGGATATGTTGAAACAAATGAAGCTTATGAGAAATTTAAAAATTCGCTCAAATTTAAAAATTCACTTATCAAACACTCAAAAACAAAGCCAATTTATGCAGAATGTGCGGGAATGATTTATTTATCAAATAAAATTGATGATAAAGAAATGGCAAATATTTTATCAATTGAGTTTGCAATGCAATCAAAAAGAGTAAGGCTTGGGTACTATTATGGTTATGATAAAAATTTAACTTTCAAAGGTCACGCATTTCATTATAGCAAACCAATTAAATATCAAAATGAGTTTATGAAACTCTCGAAAAAAGATATTAATAGTGGGGAATTTGGTGGATTTCAAAAAGATAAAATAACAGCCACATATTTACACACTATGTTTAGAAGTGAAGTAAATATTATAAAAGAGTATTTTTTAAAGGAGTTAAATGTTTGAGTTAAAAGAGCCAAATGTAAATATTGGCAATGAAATTTCGCAAAAATCGTTTGAAGTAGTTGAGCTTGAAGCAAAGAATTATGCAAGATTTAATAGTTTTGATGAAGCACAAAAAGAGATTGTAATACGATTAATTCACACTACAACTTGCTTTAAAGATGTGATAGAAAATATTTATTTTAGCGATAATGTGATAGAAAAATTAAAAGATTTGCTTATAAATGAAGCAAAAATTATAGTTGATACAAATATGATAAAAGCTGGGCTAAGTGAAGTTTATCTAAAAGAGTATAATAATGAAGTTATCTGTTATGTGAATGAGCCTGAAGTGTTTGCAATGGCAAAACTTGAAAATACAACTAGAAGTTATTCAGCCGTAAAATTAGCAATTCAAAAACATAAAGAAAGCCCATTAATTCTAGCTTGTGGGAATGCGCCAACTTTCATCTATTCAGCGATTAATACTTTAATAAAAGAGAGAGTTAATTTAAACAATGTAGCACTTTTGATTTTTCCTGTTGGGTTTGTAAATGTGGTTGAAGCAAAAGAGTATGCGAGAGAATTTATGGATTATTTTCAAGCTCAAGGAATTATTTTAAATGGTAAATTTGGGGCTTCAACGATGATAGTTGCGACTTTACACTCAATTTATAAATTAATAAAGGATTATGATGGAAAATATAATGGGAAGTGAAGTTGTAGCTGGTTATAAGTGTAAACCACTCATAAAAGAGCCTAATAAGCCAATAATGTACTTTAAAACACAACTTTTTATTTGCACGGGAGAGAGATGTCAAAATGTGGATTTAGCAAAAGAACTTAGAGAATTACTTGAAGAGTTAAATTTAGATAGAGGCGAACTTAGAATAAAAATTACTAGAACAAACTGTTTTGGAGCTTGTAGATTCAAACAAATTGCTCAAATAGTGGAAAATACAAATAAAAATGGAAATATAGAAAATAATTGTTTATTGCTTAAAAATGTGGATAAATTCGATAAAGAGAAGTGGAAAGAGTTATTTTTAGCACTTTCACAAAATAGGCCTATTTGCAAATTAAATTTTGAATTTATTGATATGCAAGTTACACTATTTGATGAAAAATCAATAAGATGATATTGCCATATCATTACTTGACATTATTAGCTCCACTTATTGCAACTATCAATTTCACTCTATTTCCACTCTATGTTTTGATGTGATTTTTCCATTAAACACTACTCCATTGCTATTTCTAATCTTAATATTACCCCCAATATAGCCATCATTTAAAGCAGTTGCTTCAAAGTTGATTGTAATTGCACCCTCTTTTAAAATAGCCAAAACACTTGAGCCTTTTTTCACATCAGATATAATATTTACCATATTTTTTGTAATAGGATTTCCACTTTTGACATTTGATTTTAAAATCGATTTTTGCAAAATTTCTTTGTTAGTTATATACTCATAAGGGGTGTATTTGAAATTGATTTTATCTTCAACTATATCATCTTCATAAATCAAACTCCCTTTTTTTAAATCTTTATTAACTATCACAACAGGCACTTTTGCAACTATTTTATATCTATAAAAAACACTTTGTTCTTTGCCATCTTTTTCAAAAATAACTTTAAAAGTCCCAATATCTCGCCTTAGAGTTGGTTTATTTATTTGAACTTCTTTTAAGTGAAGTTCGCTCATATCAACTTTTGTGCTAACTTTTAAATCTATACTTTCTATCTCTAAATTTTCATTTGCATTTAAAAATTCATTTTTTAACTTCGTAATAATCTCTTCTTCATTTGCATAAATATAATTAAAAAATAGCAAAAATAACAAAATAATATTTTTTAAATTTTTCATACTTTACTCTTCATCAAAATCTAAATTATCTAAAATTTTTAAATAGTAATTAAATCCATTTAAAAGTTTATATCTATCTTTATTCTCTTCATCAATTCGCTCTATAACATTCGCAATTACCAACTCTTTAAAGAGTTTTTCAGTCATTGTTTTATAATCATCTTTAATTTCAGTTAAACTCTCCAAATACTCAAAGGGTTTTTTATCATCTTTTGAAAGTAACTCTTCTGTGAATTTTGAAAAGCGAATTTCACTTGGAATATTTGAAAAAACCATCTTTAAAATTGCAATTGACAAAAATGCTTTTTTATGTCTATTTATAAATTTTTCTAACTCACTCTCTTGAAATTCACCATCTTTTGAGAGATAAAAATACCCCTCATTTGCCTTTATTTCATACCCAATAACACTCAAAGCTTCATTTATTTTAAAAAGCTTTCCATCGTCTTGCAAATATTTAATAACTCTTTGCAACTCTTTTTTATCCGAATTAATTGAAATGATTTTGCCACTTTTTAACTCATTAAAAATTTCAGCCTCTATTTTATCCATTTACTTACCCTAATAATTTCGATTATTTCATCAACATTTTCGATTTTTTCATAATTTTTCACAAACATTTTTGCAATTTCAAGCGATTTTTTCTCAACTCTAGCTCTTGCATCTAAATCAGTAATTCCCAAAATATCTTCAACTCCTGCAATTCCAAAAAGTCTTCTTGCCATTTTTGCACCAGCAAAACCAATTGACTCTTTAAAAATATTTTGCATAAAATCACTTTTGTAACTATCAAGTATTTCATTATTTGCAAAGCCATCGACAATTAAAGCACTCTCACTTGTTTTATCCCATAAATCCAAAAATTTAACTCCAAATAAAACAAAAACTTCTCTAATACTCTCAATTATCCACTCTTGAAACTCTTCATTTTTACTTCTCTCAAAGTGTGAAAGATACGATTGAATTAAATTTGCAATTACAGCTCCAATATCAAATCCAAAAGGTCCAAAAAATGCAAATTCTGGGTCAATTATATATGTTTCTTGCTCATTTAACATAATTGAGCCTGTGTGTAAATCGCCGTGAAGCAGTGCATCAGTTTTATTCATAAATAAATATTTTAATTTAAGCATAGATTTTTTGAATTCCAAATCTTGTATCAATTTTTGATGCTCTTCAATCATTAATGGATTTATGTTATTCGAGCTATGCTGCATATATGCAAAGCTAAATACAAAATCTTCACTCATTTTACAAAGTTCACTATTTGAATTAAACTTACTCATCAACTCTCTTTTTTCTGGTGTGCTTAAATAAAGCGAAGAAGTTTTAAATAGTGAAGTAGCCAAAAAACTAGAGATTTGTTCAGCAAAATTTGGAAACTTTTTAGCCTCAATTAACTCTTTTCGCATAATTTTATGTCTATCTAAATTTTGCATAATAACCACACTCATCTCTTTATCACTGTGAAAAATTTCAGGAATAGAGCCATCTGCTAACTCTTTAAAAGTTTGCAAAGCATTGATTTCATAACTCATTCTCTCTTTTGAAAGTGACCAACTCTCTCCAGCACATCTAAGATATGGCACAGCTTGTTTTAAAATAACACTTCTCTCGCCAGATTTTATCACATAAACATAATTTAAATTTCCATCACCTATCTCATAAACCTCGTACTCTTTGGCATTTAAATACTCCCTAACTCTATCTATACTTTTTATATACTCAATCACACTCTCACTAGTTAAAACTCTATACTCCATTTTATGCCTCCTTTAGTATTGTTCAAGTCTAATATAATCACTCATATTACTTCGCAACTCTTTGATTAATTCAAGTTCTCTAGTTGCAATATAATTTAAAATTTGTCTTTGATTTAATCTTGTTGGCTCAATCGCTAAAATAATCTTCTTCTCTTTTTCATTGATTGCTAAAATTTTCCCTCCAATTTTAACTGAAACTTTTGGTAAATTTAAAATAATTTCAATTTGTGTTTGAGTCGTTAAATCTTTATCAATTGAATAAAGAGATTGAATTGCAATTCCATTTATAGATAAATTTAAGAGTTTTCCTCGCATAACTCTATCTAAAAATTCAATATCTACAAATAAATCACCATTTGGCTCAACTCTTATATTTTTTCTTTGAACGGGAGATTCTTTTAAAGGAAAAAATTTATCAAGCCTTAGAGTTGCCTCTTTTTCTCCCCATTTTACTCCAACTAAATTAGCTTTTACTCCATTTCCTAGCATTTTATGTTCGATAATAGTATTTTTATCAATAAATATAACGGCACCGTGAGCTTTATTTATAGTGATATCAATGCTCATAGTATCGAGTACATTTTCGAGTGCAACTTCGTGTGTCATAATAATACCTTTATAAAAGTTAGAAACTTTTATCAACTCTTTTTTTCTAAAAATTATTCTAAAAATATTTATAATTTCTCTCTGTTTTGCTTTAAATTTTTCACTATCATAATCTTCAAGTATATCTTTTTCACCATCTTTTGTTTTTTGTAAAACTAAATCAAGACGACCTTTGATTGATTCTAAATCATCATTTAACTTTAAATCCGAAACTGCAAAATAATATTTTATATTTAAATCACTATTTTCTGTTTTATTTTGAATTAAATTAACCAAACGATTCTTTGTTATTTTTGCAATATCTAATTTATCTTTAATAATAATTAAAAATCCATCATTTAGTGGCAAAAAGACACCATCTTTCGTCATTAAATATATCGCTTTTAAAATCTCTTTTAACTCTTTTTCTTCTGCATTTTCAATTGCAAAATAGATAAAAGATAAATTTCCTCGTCCATCTTTTGCTAATTTTATCTCTGCTTCAATTATTGAATCTATCATTACATTTAAATTATCCATTTATCAAAGCCTTTTTGATTTATTATAACAAATTTTTAATAATCAAAATATCTAAAAAGATAAATCCTAAAAAAATAACTGAACTTACAAAAACTAAACTTGTCACATCAATGGGTTTGCACTCATACAAAGAGGCATAATTTACATTCGCAACAGCAAGAGGCATCGCCATTTGCAAAAATATAATTGCTTTTTCATATTCATTAAAAGAACTAAATTGCAAAAGAACAAATGTTATGAGTGGAAGTAAAATAAATTTGACATTTAAAACATTAAGTAATAATTTATAATTTATCTCTTTTAATTTTGTAGAGTATAAATAAATTCCAAAAATTATTAATTGCAAAACAATAGAGCTATAAGCTCCCATTTCTAAGGCTTTATTGATTGAACTTTCAAATTTTACTTCATTTAAATTTAGTATAATTCCAAGAATTGCAAACCATAAAATGGGAAGTTTTATAATATTTATCATAGATTGTTTGAAAGAGTAATTTCCTCTTGAGTAAAAAAAAACTCCAAAAGTATGTACAAAAAATACATTTGCCAAATTAAGTAAAGTTGTATAAATAATGCTCTCTTGCCCATATAGTGCAACTGCTAAAGGTATGCCTAAGTTCCCTGTGTTTCCAATGAGTGAAGAAGCCAAAAAAATAGAATTATCTTTTTTATCGCTAAAGCTAAATTTAGCAATAAAATAACTAAAAATTAAAGCAATAAATACAACTATTAAGTAAAAAAACGGTGCATAAATTAAATTTAAATTTATCTCTTTGCCTGTTAAACCCCAAATTGTTAAAATTGGTTGAAGTGTATAAATTGAAATTAAAACTAAACTTCGCTCTTCAATTTTTTCTTTAAATTTCATTTTGACAAAAAAACCAAGTCCAACAAATAGATAAATTGATAAAATTGCAATGATAGTTGAAGACATTGATAAATTCACCTTTAAGTTTTTATAAGTAGCATTATATCGACAAAAAATTTAATATAAGTTATCAATAAATTCTAAGATAAAAATAGTTTTTAATTATAAGAAAAAGGAATTTTATAAAAATTATTTTTTTTTATTAAAAATAAAGATTTATTATGTTAACTTTCTATTCGGGAAAAGAGATACTATTTTGTATCAAACCCAAAAAAAACAAAAAAAGGATATAAAATGAAAAAAGTATTAGTAGCAGGAGCTGTAGCAGCATTACTTTCAACAGGTGCAATGGCTAGTATGTCAGGAATGGGCGGAATGTCAGGAATGGGCGGAATGTCAGGAATGGGCGGAATGTCAGGAATGGGCGGAATGTCAGGAATGGGCGGAA
>DZAZ01000099.1 GCA_022729755.1 Helicobacter cetorum
TTGAATATTTGAAGGTGATGGTTGGATTAAGACTTGAAACTGATAATAACTTCCCAATCTATTTGGATTTTCTCCATATCTTCCATCAGCTGGTCTTCTGCTTGGTGCAACATATGCAACTGCCCACGGTTTGCTATCTAAACTTCTAAGTAAAGTTGCTGGATGAAATGTTCCAGCACCTGCTGGCATATCATAAGGTTGAACGATATTGCACCCTTGCTCTTTCCAAAATAGTTGTAGTTTTAATAATAAATCTGAAAAAGTAACCATTTAATTAAACCTTTTAAAAAATTTTTCTAAAAGTATATCTAAAACTCTAAAAAAGAGATTTTAAATATTAAACTTTAACATTTTTGCTTTTGTGCTGTAATAAATTAAATGTAAAATTAAAATTTAATTTATAAAATAAGGAGATAATAAATTTGTTGTTATTTATCTTCAAATATATTATCTATTACAATATTCATCCTCCAAATTATTCAAATCATTAAGCTTTATTTTCAAAAAAATTAATACATAGGAGTTATATGCAAAATTTAAAAATAAAAACAAAACTGTTTATTATAGGTTTAATAGCAGTAATTGGAACAGGGCTTGGGAGTGTTTTTAGTTTATATTTTTTGGAAAAAATATCTAAATTAGACGAAATAAAATGTATGACAGCTAAAATAAATATTAATCTATTAGAGTTAAGAAGAGATGAAAAAGATTTTTTAGCTAGAAAAAATATGAAATATGTTGATAATTTTTCACAAGAATACAAAATGGTGCTTTTAACAATTGAGGCACTGAAAAGAAAAATGTCAAATCATGGCATAGATAATTCAGAAATTAATAAAATAAAAGAGCTTTTTGATTTATATAATATGGACTTTGTAGCTATATGTGAAGTTGAAACAGTTCTTGGCTTGACTGAAAAAGATGGACTTCATGGAGAACTTAAAAAGGCTTCACATGATGTTGAGATGATATTTGCATCTTATAATGAAGATAAGTTATTAAAAAATATGTTAATGATGAGAAGACATGAAAAAGATTTTTTACAAAGCATGGATTTAAGTTATGTTACAAAATTTGAATACTCTTATATAAATATGATTCATGAATTAAAAGATTTTACACTTTCAGACAAAGAAGAAGTTTTAGAAGGTTTAAAAAAATATAAAGAAAGTTTTGAAAATATTGTAGATGCTTATCAAAATTATAAAGGTTTAAATGAAAACGAAGGGCTTATGAAAAATATGAGAGATAGTGCTCATAATATTTCATCAGAATTAGTAGTCGTATTAGATAAAATAAATAATAGCATTGATGATAAAATAGTTTCTATTAAAACATTTTTAATAACAGTTACTACTGTTTTTGCAGTTAGTATAGTTTTTATTTTAATTATTATTGGAAAAAATATAATTTTGCCTATTCAAAAATTGAATAATTTAGCTTCTGATTTAGCAAGTGGAGATGGTGATTTGACTAAAAGGTTAAATATATCTACTCAAGATGAAATTGGTATTGTTTCTTTTAATATTAATCAATTTATATCAAAAGTTCAAAATAGTATTATTGAAGGATTAAAATTGAGTGAAACAAATGCAAGTGTAACTACAGAGCTTGTTGCAACTGTTTTGAGCATAGAAAAAAACTCTATTTATGAAACAAAAATTATTAATAGTGCTGTAAATGATGGAAAAAATGTTGAACAAAATATAAAAGATACAATAAAAGATGTAAATGAAGCTTTTAATAATATCAAAATTGCTAATGATAAATTAAAAGTTGCAGAGCATACAATATCAGAACTTTCAAATCATATTCAAGATGGTGCTGAAATGGAAATTTCATTAGCTCAAGAGCTTGATACACTATCAAAAGATACAGAAGATGTAAAATCTATTTTATTTGTAATATCTGATATTGCGGACCAAACAAATTTATTAGCATTAAATGCGGCAATAGAAGCAGCAAGGGCTGGAGAACATGGTAGAGGTTTTGCTGTTGTTGCTGATGAAGTTAGAAAATTAGCTGAAAAAACACAAAAAAGCTTAAGTGAAATAAATGCTACTGTAAATGTAATTGTTCAAAATATTATTGATAGTAGTTCAAAAATAGGAATTAATGCTGAAAGGATGAAAAGTATTGCAATATCATCAAAAGAGACAACAGCTGAAATAACATCAGTCTCAATGCTTATGAATAGTGCAAATCAATCTTCAATAGAGATAATAGAACAAAATAATAAAATGTTAAAAGAGATTGAAGGTATGGTTAAAAACATGGAAAATATCTTTATAACATCAGGTCAGAATACAAGAAGCATAGAAGAGATAAATAGTGCTTTAACTCACTTGGCACAAATGACAAATCAACTAAAATCCAAAATGGAAGAGTTTAAGTGTTAATTATATAGTCATAAAATGAAAAATATTTAAATTTATTATGTTAATATTTCAATATAAACTATTTACTTTTAAAATGAGGTTTTGTATGAGATATTTTATTTTTCCACTACTATTAATTAATAGTCATGCTGTGAATTTTGATGATTTTAAACTATCTGGATATTTAAGAAGTGTATATGTAAAAGATGATAGAAAAGGTCTGAAAATTGACCAATCTACATTTGGCATAGGTGGAAAAGTTGCAATTGAGAGTAACTATATTTGGAATACAAAAGCAAAATTGGGTGTATATACTACACAAGATTTGGGAATAAATAGCGAAAATCCAAAAACAATAGATGGTTGTATGTTTGATGTAAATAAAAAACCTTATACAATTTTGGGTGAAGCATTTATTGAAAATAGAACATCAAATACTACTTTTAGATTTGGAAGACAAGAGATTGAAACACCAATTGTTGATATGGATGATTTTAGGATAATTCCAAATCTATTTGAAGCATATAGAGTTATAAATAACGATGTTCCAAATACTACTTTAACTTTTGCTTATATTACTAAAGTTTCTGGAGTTGATGGACTTATTAGTTTCGATTTTAAAAGTGTTGGAGAGCAGACATATAGCTCTTTAGCATTAAATAGTAATTTAGAAGTTGATAATAGTGAAGCTATTTTTAATATTTCAAAAGTTTCTGGCAAAAGTAGTATTGTTATGATTGGTAGCGAAATAGATATTAAGCCAAAAATTAGACTTTATAACTACTATGTAAAAGATATACTTAATATTTTTTATATTGATGGTGTTTATGAAAAAAGTATAAAAGATAATTTAAGTTTAAAAATAGAGTTGCAAGACTATTATGTAAAAGATATAGGTAAATATAGTGATTTTTTAACTAAATTGGGATTAAATGGTGAATATAATCTATTTGGAATTAAAACATCTATCAAAACTCATAATATAACACCATCAATCGCATATAATGAGTTTAGTGGAGATGAAAAAAGTGTAACAGTTTATGGAACTTATGGAGCATATCCTGAACTTGCTTCTACTCCATATTTATCAGCACAAGATGACTCTGTATCTTCTATTCCAAAAAGTAAAACTACAAAAGTTGCCATTAAATTTGATTTTTTAGAAACTCATAATTTCACAGCTGGTTATGGTTATACAGATATATATGAAAAAATATTGCCAAATAGCGATATGGGAGTAACTACTTTTTTGTATAAAGCCAAATTTAATAAATCTATCTCATTTAAAGCTTTAGCAGAGTTAAGAGAATCAAATAATTATAGATATGATAATAATCAATACACTTTTACTTTGAATTATATGTTTTAAAAGTTAAACATGAATGATATTATTTCAGCAAAAGCACCAGCAAAAGAAAATAGAGTTAAACCATTTTATAGAGATTTAAGAGAGCCATTATCCATACATGAAAATATGTGCTTAAAATATGGTTATGAAAATGGTCGTGAATTGTGTATATTTATTGACAAAAATAGTAATAAAGTTATTTCAAAAGTAATTAGTGATAGCAATTTGAGATGTTATGTCGCTAATATTTTGAAAAGATTAGATACAACTAAGCAATATATTCAAATTCATAACCATTTTGACAATATTCCCATTAGTTCAGCAGATATACATACTTTTATTAATAATAAAATGATAGATGAAGTGAGAGTTGTTTCAGAAAGTAAAACTTTTATCATGATTAAAAAAGATATTACAAGAAGTAGTAATTTAAATTTAACTTCATTTTCAAAAATTATTCAAACTTTAACAAAAATATATATCAAAAAAATGGTTATAAAAATAAAAATGAAGTTAAAGAAGCTTTAAGTGATAGAATGCGATACTTTTTTATTAAATATAAATTCGATTATTTGGAGCTAAATTATGAATAATATAATTGATGATTATGAAACATTAAAAATAGAAACTTATTTGCAAGATTTGCAAAATATAAAAGTCTCTAAAAATAAAAGTAAATTTTTTGCTTTAACTATATTAAATAAAAAAAATGTTACTTCAAAAGAGATAAAAGAAGAGAAAAAACCTATTAAACTTTAAAAAATATTTAATATTTTTAATATTTAAACATGATAGAATTTTGGATAAATTTATTAAATAAGCTTAAAAGAGTTACATGACAAAAATATTTATAGTATTAATTGCTTTTTTAATAGTTGGTTGTAATGGTAAAATAAATCCTCTTGACTACTCAAATATAATAGATAAAAGAGTTACTATTCCAGAGAGTTGCGAAACCTTATACAAAACTGATATGCCAAGAGTTGCTGTATTACCATTTGTAAATCACTCAACTCTAAAATATAATAATGATAGCAAACCATTGGAAAGAGCTGTTGCTAATATGGTTGAGAGTATTATTATGGAGATGGGTGGAGCAAAAATTTATGAAAGA
>DZAZ01000043.1 GCA_022729755.1 Helicobacter cetorum
AAGTGAAACTAGAGTTATTTCAGCTGATGAAACTTATGAAGCTATCAAGAAAAAATTTCGTGTTGGAGTTGTAAATAATGTAGTTTATCTTGATGCATTAAAAGATAAATTTGAAGCAAAAGCATATCTTGAAATGGCAAAAAATGATTATGAAGTTAAAAAGGCTGAATATTACTATTATGCGGGATTAAATATTAGGGAGTATGTAAAATGAAAAAGTTGTTAATAATCTTAATTTTTATGGTTAATTTTTTATTGGCTAATGAAGTTTATGCCATTTTTGAAGTTGAAGCTAATTATGAATCAAAGCTAACTCTTGCAAGTAGTGGAATAGTAGATAAAATTTATGTAGATATTGGAAATAGAGTTAAAAAAGGCGAACTTTTACTTATGCTTGAAAATTCATTAGAGACTGAAGATGTTAAAATGGCAAAAACTCAAGTTAATTTAGCAAAAATTGCTTATGAGCATTCATTGACAACTTATAAAAGATATGAAAAAATTAAAGATGTAATTGATGAAGAACAGTTGCAAAAGTATGAATTTGATAGGAATTTAAAAGCAAAAGAGTTACTAAAAGCTCAAAATGCACTTAAATTAAAAGAGATAATTTTAGATAAAACAAAGCTTTATGCACCATATAATGGGCTTATAACTAAAAAACTTATAGAAGTTGGAGATGGGGTTAATAATACTCAAACAAAACTTTTTTCAATGATTGATGATTCAAATGTAAAACTTATTTTATCTTTTGATGAAAAATATTGGAATGAGGTTAAAAAAGGACAAAAATTTAAATATAAAGTTGATGGAGGCAGTGATTATAAAGAAGGGGTGATTTCAAAAATTTATCCTGTAATTGAAAAAGAGAGTAGAAAATTAAAAGCTGAAGTGATAACTAAAGATGTTTTAGTAGGACTTTTTGGCGATGGCACGATTGTGCTGGAGTAGGGTATGTATAAATTAGCAATCAATCGACCAATTACCACTTTGATGGGTGTTATGGTATTTATCGTCTTTGGGATAATGTCATATAAAAGTATGCCAATAAATCTTTTTCCAAATGTAGATTTTCCAATTGTTACAGTGCAAACAGCTTATTATGGGGCTGATCCTGAAACAGTTGAGTCAAAAGTAACTGATAAAATAGAAGAGGTAATTTCTGGAATTGATGGCATTGATAAATTAATGTCTACCAGTTATGAGGGTCTTAGTGTTGTAACTATTCAATTTGAGCTTAGTAAAAATTTAGATGAAGCTGTCAATGATGTAAGAGATAAAATCGGTGGAGTAAATTTATCAAAAGAGGTAGAAAAACCAATAGTCAAAAAATTAGGTGCAACAGGAGGAGTAATTAATCTTTTTATTGCAACTAAAAGTGGAAATATCGCTGATTTAATGAGATTAGCCGATGAGAGAATAAAGCCAAAACTTCAAAGAGTTGTGGGAGTTGGTGAAGTTGATATTATAGGTTTTCGTGAACGAGAAATTAGAATTTTTGCTGAGCCATTTTTACTTAATAAATATAATATTTCAGCAAGAGAACTTCAAAATATTATCGCAAGCGAAAATATTAAAGCTGGTGGAGGTAAAATTGTTGGAGAAACAAGTGAATTTATACTTAAAACTAGAGGTGATGTTCAAAGTATTGAAGAGTTAAAAAATATTAACATAATTTCAGGCATCAAACTTAAAGATGTTGCAAGAGTTGAAGATGGGCTTAGCGATGCTAAAAGTTACTCTTCGCTAAATGGCAAAGAGGGAGTTATGCTTGAAGTTAAAAAAATTTCAGGTGCAAATACACTTGAAATAATCAATGGTGTAAAAGAAAAAATGAGCGAAATCGAAAAAATTACGGGCGAAAATTACACTTTACAACTACTTCAAGACCAATCTGAAAAAATTATGAGAAATATTGATAATGTTACATTTGATTTAATTTATGGAGCGATTTTAGCTGTTATTATCGTTTTTTTCTTTTTGAGAAATTTTACAGCTACTTTTGTTTCAGCTTTAGCAATTCCAACTTCAATTATTGGAACTTTTGCCATAATTGATTGGCTTGGATATGATTTAAATCGTTTAACACTTATTGGGTTGACTTTAGCTATTGGAATTTTTATTGACGATGCAATTGTCGTAATAGAAAATATTTCTAAAAAACTTGAAAAAGGTGCTAATACTTTTGAAGCTTCTTATGAGGGAATTAAAGAAATATCTTTTTCAATTTTAGCTATTTCATCGATGCTTTTGGCTGTTTTTGTGCCTGTTGCATTTATGGGTGGAATTGTTGGAATGTTTTTTAACTCTTTTGCGATGACTGTTGTTAGTGGAATTATAATTTCATATTTTGTAGCTGTTATGTTTGTACCCAGTGTTAGTGCTAGAGTTCTTAGTAAAAAAGAGAGTAAATTTTATCATTTTACAGAGCCATTTTTTAAATTAATGGATAGAGTTTATGTGGCTATCTTAAAACCTTTAATTAGATTTAAAATTTTAACAATACTCGCTACAATAGGCTTTTTATTCGCATCAACTACACTTTTAAAAGAGATTGGTGGAGATTTTGTACCAATGCAAGATAATAGTGAATTTCAAATTTTCATTAAAGCACCTCTTGGAATAAATTTAGAAACAATGAAATCAAAGTTAGAACCAATTACAAAAGAACTTGAAAAAGATAATAGAGTGAAATATAGTGTTTTATCAATTGGTTACACTTCGGCTAAAGAGATGAATAAGGCAAGAGTTTATGTAAAAATTTTACCAGTTGAACAAAGAAAAGAGCGACAAGAAGAGATAGTGCAAGAATATAGAGAAAAGTTTAATAAAATTGCAAATTTATCAATTGCAGTTGATGAAGTTTCGCCGTTTGATACGGGTGGCTCAAATGCACCAATACAAATAGTAATAACGGGTTATAGTTTTGATGAGCTTAGTAAAATTTCAAAAAAAGTTATCAAATTACTTGAAGATAAAAAAGGTGCAGTAAATATTGATAGTGATTTTGAAGAGGGTAAACCTGAAGTTAAAATCACAATTTTAAGAGAAAATGCAAAAAGGGTTGGAGTTAGTGTTGAAGAGATTGCAGGAGTTTTAGGTGCAGCTTATTCAAGTGAAAGTGCGATTAGTAATTATGCTGATGGTGGAAGAGAATTTGATATAACTCTAAGATTTTCAGATGAGTTTAGAAAAGATGTACAAGATTTAAAGAAACTTCAAGTTAAAACGAAAAGTGGAAAATTTGTCTCACTTGATGGATTAATTCAATTTAAGGAAACAACATCAACAGCTTCAATTAATAGATTTGATAGAGAGCGAAAAATTATGATAACTTCAAATATATTTGGAGAAACTCTCGATAATGTTGTAGGTTATGTAAAAGAGAATATAAAAGAGATTTTACCAAGTGGGTATAATTATCGTTTTATTGGGGATGCTGAAAATATGGAAGATACAGGCAAAGCATTTGGCTTAGCCGTTATGCTTGCAGTTATATTAATTTATTTGATTTTAGCAGGACTTTATGAGTCGCTAATTCAACCTTTTATTATTATGATTTCTATGCCTCTTAGTTTTACTGGTGTTGTTTTAGCACTTTATTTAAGTGGAAATCCATTTAGTTTATTCGTTATGATAGGTATAATATTGCTTTTAGGAATGGTTGGAAAAAATGCAATTTTAGTTGTGGATTTTGCAAATCAAGCAATCAAAAGTGGTAAAAGTGTAGATGAAGCATTAATCGAAGCAGGTGAAAAGAGACTTCGACCGATTTTGATGACAACTTTTGCAATGATTGGTGCAATGATACCTTTAGCTTTTGGAGGTGGTGCAGGACACGAAGCGAATGCACCGATGGCTCTTGCAATTATCGGTGGGCTTATTAGCTCAACTATACTTACACTTTTAGTTGTTCCAGCGATTTATAAACTCTTTTTTCCATTTGATAGATGGCTTAGAAAATTCTACGAAAGAGGTAAAGTTGAATAGTTTAAAAATTAAAATAAAAAGGAAAAATTAATGATTGTTACTCGTTTTGCTCCAAGTCCAACAGGATATTTACATATTGGTGGGCTTAGAACGGCACTTTTTAGTTATTTGTGGGCTAGAAAAAATGGTGGAAAATTTTATTTACGAATAGAAGATACAGATTTAAAAAGAAACTCTTATGAAGCGATGAAAGCGATTATTGAAGCATTTGAGTGGGTTGGATTATCGCACGATGGCGAAGTTGTCTATCAATCTGATAGATTTAAGTTATACAAAGAGTTTATAGATAAATTAATTAGCGAAGATAAGGCATATTATTGCTATATGTCTAAAGAGGAGCTTGATAAGTTAAGAGAGAGCCAAATTGCAAATAAGCAAACTCCAAGGTATGATAATCGTTATAGAAATTTCAAAGGAATTGCTCCAGCTGATATTGAGCCAGTTGTGCGAATAAAAGCTCCACTTGAGGGTGAAATTAAATTTAACGATGGAGTTAAAGGTGAGATGAATATTAAAGCGAGTGAAGTTGATGATTTTATCATCGCTAGAAGTGATGGAAGTCCAACTTATAATTTTGTAGTTGCAATTGATGATGCTTTGATGGGAGTAACTGATGTAATTAGAGGCGATGACCATCTCTCAAACACTCCAAAACAAATTGTGGTTTATAATGCATTAGGCTTTAAAGTTCCAAATTTCTTTCACGTGCCGATGATACTAAATCCTGAAGGTAAAAAACTCTCAAAAAGAGATGGGGCAACTGATGTTATGGAGTATAAAAAAATGGGATATTTGCCTGAAGCTCTGCTTAATTTTTTAATCAGATTAGGTTGGAGTTATGGCGACCAAGAAATTTTTTCGATGGCTGAAATGCTTGAACTTTTTAATCCAGAAAATATCAATAAATCGGCTTCAGCTTTTAATGGACAAAAACTAGAATGGTTAAATTCGCATTATATTAAAAATTTTAATAATGAAAAAATAATTCAAGAGCTTGAAATGTATGAGTTAAGCCTTAGCGAACACGATAAAAAAGAGATTTTACTTGATAGCTTAAAAGAGCGAGTTAAAACTTTGGCTGAACTTTCAACTCAAGCAAAAGAGATACTTCACTCTCCTCAAAATTACGATGAGAAAGCAGTTAAAAAAGCTTTTAAAGATGAGTTAACTTTTACTCTTTTAGCTGAATTTATCGTTATTTTAGAAAGTGCAAATGAACTTCATTTACCAAGCGATTTTGAGTTAATTTCTAATAAATTTTTAAGTGATAAAGGTTTAAAGTTTGCGCAAATTGGCTTACCTCTTAGACTTTCTTTAACTGGGCTAAGTTCAGGTATTTCGATAATGGATATTATGGCGATTATTGGCAAAGATGAGAGTATTAATAGAATAAAAATTGCTTTGGTAAAATTACGAGAATAAAGATAGAAAATGCAAAAAGCTGATGTGAAATTTCAAGATGTAGAAGATGAGTTTGCAATAGAGAGTAGTGGCGATTGGAATCACGATACAATCGGTGATTTAGTTGATAAAATTTTAAAAACTTCAAAAAATATTAAAAATAAAACTATATTTTGGGATTTCAAAGAAGTTTCTCATTTTGATTCTGCTGGAATTATGTTAATCATAAAAGCTACTTATAATTTTGAACAGAGTAATAACTTAGTCAAAATTATAAATTTAAAAAGTGAACATAAAAAGATTTTAAATTTTTATAAAAAAAGCTTTTCTCCAAAAGCAGAAACTATCCAAAAAGAGCTTGGTTTTCTTCATAGAATTGGAAAAAGTACAATAGATTATTTTAATGGCTTTTTTAAATTTTTAATTTTCATTGGTGAGAGTAATTATTTTATGTTTTATGCTATTTTAAATCCACTCAAATTTAGATTTAAAGCCACAATAAAACATATTGAAACTTCGGGAATAAGGGCAATTCCTATCATTGCACTAACTTCATTTTTGATAGGAATTGTAATTGCGTATCAAGCTTCCAGTCAATTGGTGAAATTTGGGGCAAATATTTTTATAGTTGAAATGGTAGGAATTTCGATATTTAGGGAGTTAGCTCCACTAATGACCGCGATTGTTATTGCAGGTAGAAGTGCTAGTTCATACACGGCAGAAATTGGGACTATGAAGATAACTGAAGAGATTGATGCAATGAAAACGATGGGATTTCATCCACAAATATTTTTAGTTTTACCACGAACTTTTGCATTAATTATTGCTATGCCTTTGATAGTTTTTTTTGCTGATATTATTGGAATAATGGGGGGAATGTTAGTTGCAAATTTGAGTTTAGATATAAGTTTTGCTGAATTTTTAAATAGAATGCAAAGCCAAATCCCAATCAGACACTTATACATAGGTTTAATAAAAGCTCCATTTTTTGGGATAATCATCGCTTTAATAGGAGCGTATAGAGGTTTTCAAGTTACAACAAGCACAGATAGTATAGGCAAATACACAACAATTAGTGTTGTAAATGCCATTTTCTGGGTTATTGCTTGCGATGCTTTATTTTCAGTTATATTAACAGAAATTGGAATGTAAAATTTAAAAAATTATTGTAAAACAAATCTTTTAATAGTCTCTTCAACCTCTTTTGGGTGAGACTTTGAAATAAAATCATCTGCATTTAAGCTAATCGCCATCTCTTTATTTGATTCTCCACTCATCGAAGAATTTACAGTTATTGGGATATGAGCGAATTTTTTAGAGTTTTTTACTTGCTTTATAACTTCAAATCCTGAAGCAATCGGCATTTCAAGGTCAGTTATAATAAGTCCGATATCATCTACTTTTGTAGTTTCTAAATTTAAATAATCAAGTAAAAGTTGACCATTTTCAAAAGCTCTAACTTTGACACCTAACTTATCTAAAATTTTTTTCATCATTTTCATAGCAACTGGTGAATCTTCCGCTAAAAGTACCTCTTTTAGAGAAGACACTTTTTTTAATTCATCAATTTCAGAGTTTTGAGAATTTTCAATACCAGGAAAAACATCAACCAGCATTCTCTCAACATTTACAATTTTTACTAACTCATTATTAAAATATTTTGTGTGATTTATAACTTTATGATTTGCTTCTTCTTTTGAATAATTCACTACTTGATGAATATCACTCCACTTTTTAGTTAAAATCCTTTCGGCTTTATAAATTTTAACAGCTAATATTGTTTGCGAAAAATCACAAATTAAAATTTGAAAAATATCATCACTAATTACTTGATTTTTTAATTCAGAATTAGAAGCACTACAATCATATGCAAACCATTTTTTTAAATCAACTAATGGATAAATTTTATCTCTTACTGTAATAATACCCTCAAGTAGCGACTCATTATTATGGTCAACTCTTATTATAGTATTGGCATATTTTATAATTTCTCTAACTTTAAATACATTGATTGCATAAATATCACCATCATCATCTAACCTAAAACATAAAAATTGAACTTCATTTCTTTTGTGTAAATTTGTGGATTGACTAATTTTATCTAAATTGGCACTCATTTTTTACCTTAACCTTAAAAAATATTTTTATTAATATTTTAGCCTTTTTTAGTTAAAAATAGAGAAATAAAATATAAACTTCAAGCACTTTTATGACTTAATTGTCACATCCCTTACTAAAATACAGTGAAGTAATCTATATCATTTCTTCTTATCTTCTTCATCTTCAAATAGTTCGATAAATTTGATAGGTAGTGTTATAGCCCTTTGAATTATATTAACAGGTGCTTTTAGTGTATCTTTTAGCATATTTGTTTGTATTTCTGGATTGTAGATATTTCCAGTTACACTTAAATTTGTAGTGATTTTGCCATCGCCTAAAATTAAATATCCAACAAGTGGAATGTTTTTAATGATTTTACTTAAGTTTTTAATCGTTGATAATCTCAATTTCACATCTACATTTTCATTCTCTAAATCAATCATTCCCTCGCCCTCAATGTCGATACTTTCGCCTTTTAATTCAAATTTTCTAATATAAATTAAATTTTTAAAATATGCAAACTCTATTTTGCCCCACCTAACCTCATATCCATTTAAGCTAAAATCTGGAGTTTGAAAAGTGATAAGTGCTGGAATTGTGTCTAAAAATGAGACTATGTTATTTAAAACTTTTAAATTTTTAATAATTATATTTTGAAAAGAGATTGTACCTTTAAACATTTCTTCATCGCCTTTTGCTTCAAAGTTGTATAAACCTCCGATGAAACTATTATCTAATATAAAACTTTGAAGAGCGATTTCATTTAAATTATTAGCTTTAAAAGAGAAACCATTTTTTGTTTTTTCAAGTTTTAAAATAGAGTTATAATATTTCGAGCTAAATACGATATTATCGCGGTTTTTATTTAATTCAAAATTTTCGCTTAAAATTACCCTATTTCCAAAGTAAATATTGCTATTTTTTGCTTTCAATTTTAAATTGAAATTCTCATCTTTTTTTGGCTCTTTTTCTTTTTCATCTTTTAATTTTTTAATATCAGGTAAAAAAATATCATAGGCGTTTAAGTTTGCATTAATATTTTCATTTTTATCGATAGACACCGTTAAATCGTTATTTGTTGAATTTATATTTATATTTCCACTCTCTTGCACTTTGATAGAAAAAATTTTATCGCCGATAAATTTACCATTTTTAAAAAGAGGTGTATCTAAATTTTTCAAGTTTGCAAAAATATCAAAATTTTTAAAATCTTTTGTTTTAATTTTTAAATCACCATCTTTTATTTTTAATTTTTGCAAAATTCCAGAACTAAAATAGAGCCTCGATAAATCGTTTATATTTATAAAAGTGTAATTTTGAGAGTTTAAAAGTTGTAAATTTAACTTTTTCAAATCAAAACTTAAATTATCTTTATATGAAAATTTAATAGGTGTAAAAAATTTTTCAAGTTTAATTAATTCACCATTTTTTAACTCAAATTTATTTACAAAAGCTAAACCCGTTACATTTTTTAAGTTAAAATCGATTTCTAAGTTTGTGTTTATATCTAATATATTTTCATAATTAAATATTAAGTTTCTAATTAAAAGAGTATTATTTTTTAAATATAAAGTTGCAGTTTTTACAAAAAATTTCATATTATCAAGTGTTAAATTTGAATTTTCTATTTGAAATAAGCCACTAACATCGATGGGTTTTTCTTTATCAATTAAATCCATACTAATTTTTAGGGCATTATTAATACTTGAAGAGTTGAGTTGAAAAGGGAAATTAATATTATAAGCTTTTAATATTTCTATTATATTTTTATTAAATCCTGTATTTGATTTGATTAATAAATTTAAAGTAGGATTTGAAAAAGGGCTTTCTATAAGATTAGTTATATCTACAAAACTGCCATCTAAAGCCATATTTAAATATTTTGGAGTGTCTAAATTAAAAGTTATTCTATTATTTATAAATTTAATTTGTATATTTTTTGCATCAATTGGAGCTAATTTTGGATTAAATTTAACTTTTGCATCATTTAAATTAGCATTAACTTTTAAAGAGTTTAAATCAAATTTTAATTTTCGGTCAAGTGTAAAAGTCAAATAATCAATTTTATAACTTTTTGCACTTACTTTTTCAAAAATCCAACTTTTTATCTCTTTATCTAAATTAACATATTTTTCTAAATATTTAATAGAGGTTGCTTTTTCGCTATTTAATTTAAAGACAATATCATCTTCATCGCCTCTAATATAAATTTGACCTGAAATACTATCTATAATATATTGACCTAAATATTTAAGTTCATTATTTGCTAAATCAAGCGAAACTAAACCATTTGTAAATAAATCATAATCTTTTAAAATAAGTGATTTTATATCTAATTTTATTAATTTTTTCTCTTCATTAAATTCAAAAAAAGTTGTTAAATTTAAATATTGCGAATCTATATAAAAAAAACTATCTTGATATAAAATTGATAAGTTTTGTTCTTTTAAATTTAAATTTTCAATTGAAATTTTTTGAAAAAATGTTAAAAGTGTTTGAAAATTGGATAGAATTTTATCTAGTTGTTCAAGAGAACTTTTAGATTCGCTTTGTTCATTGATTTCTAACTTTTTTGCTGTTAAAATTAATTTTTCATCGAATTTAAAAAAGAGGTTTTCAATGTTTATCACATTTAAATCAACTCTTTCGATTTCAATTCCATTTAATAGAGCATAAAAAAATAAACTTATAAGAAGAAGTATGAAAAATATTATCGCATATATAGTCTTTTTAATCGTCGAGGCGATACTCATAAACATTATAATCATAACCTTTTACTTAATTCAGCCCATTAATAGCCAAAAAATTACATTCATACCTAAAGGTAGTATTAAAGAGATTATAACATACTTGAGAGATAAAAATATCAACTTATCAGACATTGATGTTTATATACTTAATTTAATCGGTAAACCTCAAAATGGGTTCATAAATTTTGGAAATACGACACTTACAAAGTTTGATTTTTTATATAAATTAACAACTTCAAAAGCAGCACTTGAGACAATTACTTTAATTCCGAGTGAAACGAACTACTTTTTTCTTTTTGAAATTTCTCAAAAATTAAATCTTTCATTTGATAAGTTGCTAGAGGCTTATAATAAATATACAAATTATCCTGATGGTGTGATTTTTGCAGATACATACAGAGTTCCTGTTGGAATAGAAGAAGATGAATTGATGAGAATTTTAATTACAAATTCACTCGCAGTTCATAGAGAATTATCTTTTAATTATTTGGGTGAATGGGATGAGCAAAAATGGTTTGAGTACATTACTATCGCTTCAATAATAGAAAAAGAGGCAGGAAATGAGAGTGAAAAGCCACTGATTTCGGCGGTAATTCATAATAGGCTTAAAAATAAAATGAAACTTCAAATGGATGGAACTTTAAATTACGGAAAGTTTTCTCACACTAAAGTCACACCTCAAAGAATAAAAGAGGATAATTCGACATTCAACACTTACAAAATTAATGGCTTACCTTTAGTTCCAATTTCAAGTGTGACATTTTCTTCGATTGATTCAGCTATTTTACCAGCAAAGGTTGATTATTTATATTTTGTTAGAGATTCAAAAGATACTCACATTTTTACAAAAAATTACAAAGAACACTTAAATAACTTAAACAAATACTAAGGTTAATTTATGAATTTAAAAAATGTAACAATTACGACTAAAATTGTCTCTATTCCTGCTATTTTGATTGCTATATTAACTAGTATAGTATTTTTAACTTTTAATGCTTTTGATGTTGAATCAACTCAATTTGAAGATATTGGAAATGAACTTAAAATCATTCAACATAGAGAAGAAATCAAAGATAATATAATGAGGTTGCAAATATTTTTACTAATAAATACAATTCAAAAACACTCACAAGAACATAAAAATGAAGTGATTGATTTTCAAAATTTAAATCCAACTCAAGCCATAGAAAATTTTTATCAATTGATTAAACAGCAAATTTATGATTTAAAAGAGTTCATAATAGAAGATTATGGAAAACATTTAAATGAACATAATCATAGAGATTTAACTATTCACGATGAAGATTTGCATATAAAATATCTTAGAGATTTGGCAGAAGATTTTAATAATTTAAGTATAAAAGTTGATGAAATTTACGGTCTTGGTAAAAAACTCCCTGAAAATTTTCACGAAAATTATGAAAGTGGAATGAATGGAATTTATAATTTAATGAAATTAGCTAATGAAATTGAACTTAATTTTCAAAAATTTGATAATCTCACTGATACAAACTTTGAAAATATGAGTAAAGATTTTAATAATGGCTTAGAACAAAATAAAAATATTTTTATAATTATTGGAATTTTTGGGCTTATTTTATCGCTTATTTTATCAGTTTTAATTATCAAATCTATAAAAGAATCTATTTTTACTTTAAAAAGTGGGATGCTTAGCTTTTTTGATTTTTTAAATAGAAAAAATAAAAATTCTCACTTTATTTCACTAAATTCAAAAGATGAATTTAGTGAAATGGCAAAAGTTATAAATGAAAATATAAAAAGTATTTCAACTAATGTATTAGATGATATAAGTGTTGTGAAAAAAATTGCAAATGGCGATTATTCAGTTGCAATGAATATTAAAACTGAAAATGATGTTTTTGCAAAATCTATGAATTTAATGATAGATAAATTAAGAGAAAATAAAGAGTTAAATGATGAACAAAATTGGATAAAAGATGCACTTACAGAGTTAAATAATCAAATTACAGGTGATTTAACTTCTGTTGAAATAAGTTCACGTGCAATTATTTTTATATCAAATCATTTAAAAGCAGGAGTTGGAGCTTTATATGTAAATGAGAAAATAAGCGATGAAAATATTTTAAAACTTTATGGAAGTTATGCTTTTATCGAAAGAGAAGATTTATCTAATAAATATAAATTTGGTGAAGGAGTTATCGGACAAGTTGCACTTCAAAAAAGTCCAATTTTACTAAAAAATATAAGTCGTTCACAAATGTTAATTACAACTGGAACTACGAGCGAATCGCCAATTAATAGTTATACTTTTCCATTGCTTTATGAAAATGAGCTTTATGGTGTAATTGAAGTGGCTTCCCATCAACTTTTTAGCAAAATTGAACTTGAATTTTTAAACTCTTCAAATAGAATAGTTGCAACTCATCTTTTTGCTTCTATTCAAAATGAAAAAATAAAAGAACTTTTAAAAGAGTCAAAAAAATCAAATGAAACTCTCTCAAAAACAAATGACATTATGAATGTTCAACAAAAAAAGCTTGAAGAGTCTTATGCACAAATGGAAGAACAACAACAACAATTAGAAGAAGCAAATGCACAAATGGAAGAGCAACAACAACAATTGGAAGCAATTAATGCCGAATTAGAAGAGCAAAAACAACAATTACAATCAAGCGCATTAGAACTTTTAGAGAAAAACAGTTCACTTATGAAGTCTCAAGAAGAGCTTGATAAAAAAGCAAAAGACCTTGAGATGAGTAATAAGTATAAATCTGAATTTTTGGCAAATATGAGCCACGAATTAAGAACTCCTCTTAATTCTATAATTTTGCTTTCAAAAATGTTATCAAAAAATAAAGAGGGGCATTTAGATGAAAAAGATGTTAAAAAAGTAACGGTTATAAATCAGGCTGGAAATGAGCTTTTAAGATTAATAAATGATATTTTAGACCTTTCAAAAGTTGAAGCTGGAAAGATGAGTGTAAATGCGACCAAAATAAACTCTAAAGTTATACTTGAGCAATTTTGCGATATGTTCGAGCATATCGCGGTTGAAAAGGGTTTGAAATTTATTATTAATAGTGAATTTGAAATTAATTTTATAAATGATGAAGATAAACTTTCTCAAATTATTAGGAATTTATTATCTAATGCTTTTAAATTTACAAAAGATGGTTTTATCGAACTTGGAGTAAGTAAAAGTCGCGATAATGAACGACCGATAGAGTTTTATGTAAAAGATAGTGGAATTGGAATTGCAAAAGATAAACAAGATTTAATTTTTGATGCATTTTCTCAAGCTGATGGTTCAACTTCAAGAGAATATGGAGGTACGGGTTTAGGGCTTTCTATTACAAGAGAGTTTGCAAAATTAATGAATGCAAAAGTTATTTTAGAAAGTGAAGAAGGCAAAGGGAGTAAATTCTCAATTCTTTTGCCAAAAACTATTCAAGGTTTAAGCATTATCGAAACTAAAGAAAATAAAATTATATATGATGATAGAAATAATATTAGCCAAAATAGTGAAGTTATGCTAATCATCGAAGATGATATTAATTTTGCTGAAATATTAAAAGAGAGAGTAAATGCTAAAGGTTTAAAAGCATTGATTGCACAAACTGGAAAAGATGGACTTTTTTTAGCTAAAAAGTATCAACTAAAAGGGATTTTACTTGATTTGAGTTTGCCTGATATTTATGGAATTGAAGTTTTAAGAGAACTTAAAAAAAATGATAATAAAACAAGACATATTCCAGTACACATAATTTCAGGTCAAAATAGGGATATACTTCCTCAAAAACTCGGAGCTATCGGCTTTATTCAAAAACCTGCAAAAGAGGAAGAGATTGATTTTGCAATTGCGAAAATTTTTGAAGTTAATAAAAAATCTCCAAAACATATTTTAATCGTAGAAGATGACAAAACTCAACAAGAAGCACTTATTCATTTGATAGAACAAAAAGATATAAAACTACAAGCAGTGGATAGTGTGGAAAATGCAATCAAAGAGTTAAATAAAAATATTTATGACACGATAATTATTGATTTAGGCTTAAAAATCGGCAATGGATATGAAATTTGCGATTACATCAAAGTTAATCATATTCAAACACCAATAATTATTTACACAGGTAAAAATTTAAGTGAAGATGAAATCGATAAATTAAGACAATACACTGATAGTATCATCTTAAAAACGGCAAACTCTGATGAGAGATTATTAGAAGATATTGATTTATTTTTGCATAATGTCAAAGAAGTCACACCTAAAAAAGAAGAAAAAATAACTATTTTAAATTCAGATTTAAAAAATAAAACTATTTTGGTTGTTGATGATGATGTTAAAAATATTTTTGTACTCTCAAGTGCGCTAGAAGAGCAAGGAGCTGAAATTTTCGAAGCTAAAAATGGACAAATTGCACTTGATGTTTTACGAAAAAATAGTGATATTGATTTAGTTTTAATGGATATTATGATGCCTACAATGGATGGTTATGAAGCTATGAGTGAAATTAGAAAAGATGAGAATTTAAAACATTTACCAATTATCGCCGTAACTGCAAAAGCTATGAAAGATGATAGAGATAAATGTATCGAAGCTGGAGCTGATGATTATATCTCTAAGCCAATTGATTTAGATTTACTCATTAAAATGAGCAAAGCTTGGGTTAATAAAAATAAAAGTTAAAATTAATATGGATTATTGATGTTTGAGTGAGTATCAAAATTGTGAATATGCGAGTGAATGGTTTATTGAGAGAGAAAAAATGTTGAGAATTGAGCAGAGAATATTGTACAATTAAAAGTTTAGACAAAAAAGGAGTGTAAAATGTGTATGATGATAAAAGATAAATATATTGACCCATTTACAGACTTTGGGTTCAAATGGCTTTTTGGCACAGAACAAAACAAAGATTTACTTATAAGTTTTTTAAATGATTTGCTTGAAATTGAACATAAAATTATAGATGTTGAATATCGAAATCTTGAAAAATTAGGGCTTAATATTATCGATAGAAAGGCAATTTTTGATATTTATTGTACAGATGAGAAAAAAAATAATTTCATAGTCGAACTTCAAAGAAGCAAACAAAAATATTTTAAAGATAGAAGTGTTTATTACACGAGTTTTCCTATTCAAGAGCAATCTAAAAAAGGCGATTGGGATTATCAACTTAAAAAAATCTTTTTTGTTGGAATTTTAGAGTTTGAGATGAAAGATAATTCAAAAAATGAAGATTATTTAACAAAAGTGCAACTTTTTGATATGGATAAAAAAGAAGTTTTTTATGATAAATTGATTTATTATTATGTAGAAATGCCAAAGTTTAAAAAAAGTGAAGCAGAACTTAAAAATCATCTTGAATATTGGCTTTATACTCTAAATAATATGGCAGATTTAAAAGAAATCCCACAAAAATTAAAAGAAGATAAACTTATACATAAAGCTTTTGATGTAGCTGAATTTTTGGCACTTAGTAAAGATGAACAATTTGCATATCAGATAGATTTAAAATCAAGACTTGATTATAAAAATGCTTTTGATTATGCAAAAGAGATGGCTGAAGCTAAAGGTAAAGCTAAAGGTAAAGCTGAGGGAATAGTTGAAGGTGAAAAACAAAAAACGATTGAGATTGTAAAAAATTCCCTATCTTTAAGGCTTGATGTTGAAACTATTTCAAAATTAACGGGTCTTAGTGTTGAAGAGATAAAAAATTTGGGCTAACTTATACTGAGGAATTATCGATGTTTGAGTTTAGTTTTGAATATCCTGAAGTTTTTATACTTTTAGCGATTTATATTATTTGTCAAAACTTATGTAAAAAAGATGAAGCTAAATTTTATTTTGTGCATTTAAACTTTTTTAATATTTTGACTAAATTAAATATTACAACTATTTTAAAATATTTAACAGTGATTTTTTTATTAACAGCTTTAGCTTCACCAATTATGATAGATAAATTTGAGCCAAAAAATCGAAATGGAATTGATATAGTTTTATCGATTGATGCAAGTGGTTCAATGAAAGAGAAAGGCTTTGATAACGAAGACAGCGAAATTTCAAAATTTGAAAGTGTAAAAGATGTTATAAAAGAGTTTATAGCAAAAAGAGTAAATGATAATATTGGAATAGTTTTATTTGGAGATTTTGCATTTATCTCATCACCTATTACTTATGAAAAAGAGGTTTTATTAGACTTGGTAGAATTACTTGATGTTGAACTTGCAGGGCAAAACACAGCAATAGGAGAAGCGATTTCACAGGGAGTTAGGGCTTTTAAAACTTCAAAATCAAAATCAAAAATTTTAATACTTTTAAGTGATGGTGAACACAATAGTGGAAGAGTTTCGCCAAAAGATGGAGTTGAATTAGCAAATAAATATGGAGTAAAAATTTATACTATTGGAATAGGAAATAGTAATGATGAAATGTTAAAAATGATTGCAAAAGAGAGTGGAGGTGAATTTTTTAGGGCAAATGATAAAAAAACACTTTTAAATGTGTATGAAAAAATAGATAAATTAGAAACAGCTTTAATTAAAAGTAAAAATTATAATAAAAAAGAGTATCTGTTTTTCTATTTTTTAATATTAGCAATTATAACTTTAACTCTCTTTTGGTGGATTAGACATCGTTTTAATTAAATCTTTTTTAATTTTTTCTAAACTCTCTTTTGATTTTGAGTAAGCAATTTTTTCAATTCTTTCAATTATTTTTAAAATTTCTCTATTTTGTTGATATTTAAATAGAATTTTTAATAACTCTTTTGCATTTTTACTTTTTTCTATCTCTTCATAAATTTGTGGTTTTTTAACTTTTTTCTTAGGTAATTTAATTAATTTGCATAAAATAAACCCAAAAATTATAAAAAATAGATAAGTCAATCCATCTATTAAATATTTAAAAGAAAACTCATTTTTTGGCTCATCTAAAAGTTTCTTGAGTATTTGCTCATTTGGTTGTATTTCTATTTTTATCTCATCGCTAAAAGCAGTTTCGATTTGATTTGAAATTGGATTTAAATATTTAAACTCTATTTTTGGAATATTAAAACTTAAATCAGAAACCAAAGCAAATTTTTGTTTAATAACTCCTCTTAATTTATCATCAAAATAGAACTCTTTTTTAACTTTATCATTAAAAATTTTTACATTTTCAATAGTCAAATTAAACTCTTGCAACTTTTCAATATTGCCATTAAAACTAATAATAAGTTCAAAATTTATTGGATTATTTGCAATTGTTTTTGTAGTATCGATTTTAGTTTCAACTTTTATATCTCCTACAAATAGTTGATTATTTGGTAAAACTTCAATATTTAGTGGAGTTAAATCTATTGTTTTTAAATTTTTATTTACATCTTGTGCATAAGTTAAATTATCTCTACCAAGAGTATTAGCATCTAGTGAAGCTACGATTACATCTTCAACATTAGCTTGTAAATTTAGTGTGAAATTTCCCTCAATTAATGGAGTTAGCAAATATTTATAATTTGTAACAAAAAATTCATTCTCTTTAGTAACTTTTTCTTGTAAAAGTTTAACTTCAAAATTGTCAATTTTTGGATTAAATTTAGAATTTGTATAATTTAAATTTTCATTTTTAAAAAAAGAGACATTTAAAAGAATTGGCTCATTTACATAATATCTGTTTTTGTCTATTTTAGTTTCAAAAAAATACTCATTTGCACACAATAAATTTATAAAAAATAAAAGATTACCAAGGAGCTTTTTCATCGGTCTTTCCTTGATTTATTAATTGATACTCTTTATAACTAAAAGGTCGTTTATTATTATCAGGTTTTAATAATAACTCTTCCATTTTACCAGCTTTGCCTACATCGCTATTTGTATCCATTTGATGTTTACTTCCTCCTGCTTCTTTTTTATCTTGCTTATCTTCTTTATTTTTATCATCACTATTATTATTACTTGAATTTTTATTTTTTTTAGTTAAAAAATCTCTCTCTTTTAACTCTTTTATAAGTTCTCTATTAAAATAAGCTTCATCTGAAAACTCAAGTATTAGTGAATTTGTATAAAACTCTTTTGCTAAATCATAATTTTTAATTTTAACTAAAGTATTTGCTAAATTATAAAAAACTTTTGATTTAAAATTTCTATCATTTGATTTAATCTGTTTATAAGTCTCAATTGCTAACTCATAATTACCACTTTTATAATAACTATTTGCTAAATTATAAAGTGCTTCGTTTGATGTTAAATTTTTAAAATATTCACTTGCTTTTTGATAATTGGCATTTTCATACTCATTAATTGCATTTTTTATATAATAAAAATCCAAAATATAAGCTTCGCTTTTTGTGATTATAAAAAATATTAAAATAATAAATTTAAAACCAGAAGTAGCAATAAAAAAAAGTATAAAAGCTAAAATTAAAAAATAATAAAACAACTCTTTATACTCAAAGAGTTTCTCTTTTTTTTCTTTATCTTCAAATTTAGATATAACTCTCATTAACTCATTAACATCGCTATTATTACTAGTTACTTCTATGAATTCACCACCACTTTCAAAACATAATTTTTTAATTTTTTCATTTAATTTACTAACCACAATATTATCAAACTCATTTTTTAAAATATTATTAAACTCATCTCTTAGCATTTCACCTTTTTGTGTTGCTAGAGCTAAAACAAAAACTTTAATATTATACCAATTCCCACAAACAATTCAATAAGTTAACTTAACCGCATTCATAA
>DZAZ01000044.1 GCA_022729755.1 Helicobacter cetorum
AAATTCCAAGCTCTTTTGAAAGCTCTTTTGCTATTTCAGTTTTACCAACTCCTGTTGGACCTGTAAATAAAAATGAGCCAATAGGTTTATCACCGCTTCTAAGCCCAGCACGAGAGAGTTTAATAGCTGAAACTAAATTTGAAATCGCTTCATCTTGTCCAAAAATTTTTGATTTTAAGTTAGCTTCTAAATTAAATAAAATATCTTTATCGTTTTGAGTAACTCTTTTTGATGGAATATTTGCAATTTTTGCAATCATATTTTCAACATCAACCACAGTTACAACTTTTCTCTTTTGCTTTAAGAGGTGAAAACTAGCCCCAACTTCGTCAATTATATCAATTGCTTTATCAGGTAAAAATTTATCATTTATATATTTATCACTTAGCATAACTGCCGAATGTAAGGCACTATCTTGATATTTTATATTATGATGAGCTTCATATTTAGTTTTTAAACCTTGAAGTATTTTCACACTATCTTCTAATGATGGCTCATTTACAACTATTTTTGAAAATCTTCTACTTAGGGCTTTATCTTTTTCAAAATGATTTTTAAACTCTAAAAATGTACTCGCACCAATACATTTTATTTTTCCATTAGCAAGTGCAGGTTTTAAAAGATTAGATGCATCCATACTTCCGCCACTTGTAGCTCCTGCTCCAACAATTGTATGAATTTCATCAATAAATAAAATAATATTCTCTTTTTTCTCTATTTCATCCAAAATCCCTTTAATTCTCTTTTCAAATTCACCTCTATATTTTGTCCCTGCTAACAATGCTCCCATATCAAGAGATAAAAGAGTTGAATTTTCAAGTAATTTTGGAACTTCTTTATTTGCAATTTTTGTAGCTAAACCTTCAGCAATTGCTGTTTTTCCAACTCCTGCTTCACCTACTAAAATTGGATTATTTTTCTTTCTCCTGCATAGAGTTTGCACAACTCTATCTATTTCATTAACTCTACCTATCACTGGGTCAATTTTATTTTTTGTAGCTAATTCAGATAAATTAATAGTAAATTTTTCTAAAAAGCTTTCACTTTCGTCTTTTTTAGGTTGAATTATTGGAGTATTTTTATAATTTGTAATAGCCTCTAATATATCAACTTTTTCAAGCCCAAACTCTTTTAAAATCAAAACACTAAAAGATTTCTCTTCATCAAATATGGCAGCTAGTAAATCTCCAACATTTGCCTCTTTTTTATCAGCACTTTGAATGTGAGTTACCATTGATTGAATAACTCTTGTAAGTGCTGGAGTTTCAAATGGCTCAACTTGAACATTTTCTGGAAGTGAGCGAATATTTTTATTTATATAATGAAAAATTTTAAGTTTTAAAATATCAACATCTACTCTGCAACTTTTTAAAATCTCCATAGCATCTTTATTTGTCAAAAGTGATAAAAAAATATGTTCAATCGTTAAATATTCGTGTCGTTTATCTTTTGCAAGTTTTAAAGCTTTTCTTAAAATTAAGTTTAATTCACCACTTATCATTCTTCCTCCATAATTACTCTTAATGGAAAACTGTTTTTTCTAGCCATTTTTTTAACTTGCACAACTTTTGCTTCTGCAATTTCATATGAATAAAGCCCACACAATCCTTGTCCAGCTTTGTGAATTGTAATCATAATATCAACTGCCTCTTCATAAGTTTTATGAAAAATTTGCATTAAAACATCAACTACAAAATCCATTGTCGTATAATCATCATTTAACATTATCACTTTATACATTTTTGGAGTATCGATATTTAGCTCTGTTTGTGTATCTTCTTTTAAATCTATATCTTTAGCCATTTTACCTTAACTCCAAGCAGTTTTTTCAATATCAATTAAATCTTCAATTGTAGAGTGAAGTGCTTTCATTTTATTTTGAACTTCAAGGTATTCAAGTTCAGGCACACTATCAGCAACAACCCCAGCTCCTGCTTGTAAAATTATTTCATCATCTTTAATTAGTGCCGTTCTAATTGTGATTGCACTATCCATATTTCCATCAAATCCAAAATATCCAATTGCACCACTATAAAAACTTCTCTTAATTCCCTCAAAATCTGCAATAAGCTCCATCGCTCGAATTTTTGGAGCTCCCGTCATAGTTCCTGCACTAAAAGTTGCTTCAAAAAGGTCAAACATATCTTTATCTTCACTAAGTTCAGCTTCTACATCGCTAACAATGTGCATTACATGAGAATATCGCTCAATTCTTTTAAGTCCAGTTACTCTTACACTTCCACTTTTTGCAACTCTTCCAACATCATTTCTACCTAAATCCACAAGCATTATGTGTTCAGCCAACTCTTTTTTATCATTTAAAAGCTCTTCTTCAAACTCTTTATCTCTTTTTAGAGTTTTCCCTCTTTTTCTAGTTCCTGCAATTGGGCGAAGTAAGATTTGATTATCTTGAAGTCTTACCATAACTTCTGGCGAACTTCCAGCTATACTAAATTCATCAAACTCAAGCAAAAATAGATAAGGAGATGGATTTTTAGCCCTTAGCACTCTGTAAAAACTAAAATGCTCTAAAATTATCTTTTGTCTAAATCTATTTGCCATCAAAATTTGAAAAATATCGCCACTTTTTATCATCTCTTTTGATTTTTCTACCATTTTGAAAAATTCATCTTTATTAAATGAAAAACAACCTTCATCTATTACTTTTGCTTCTTTTATTGGGATTAATTGATGTGGAGATTTTATTTCATTAATAATTTTTTCAAACTCATTTTTGATATTTTCTAATGAAGAGATAAAAGTTAATTTTGAAGTTTTATGAGAATAAGCTATAATTAATTTTGGTCTAATTAAATCAAAGTCAGCTATATTCAACTCATCTTTTAAATTATCCATATTTTTTTTAAGAGTTGGCTCAAACTCCTTAACCATATCATAACCAATAAAACCTATAAAACCATCTACAAAACCAACATTTAATTCACTGGCTTTCTCTTTATAAATATTTTTATCGATTTTTGAGTACAACTCTTTCATAAAAATAAATGGATTTGTCGAAATTTCCATTATATCGCCATCTTTTTGATAAAAACTTTTATTATTTTTATGCCAAATTCTCTCTCTTGCTCCAACTATAATATAACTAAAATTACCATTACTTGTATTTACTACACTTTCAAATAAAAAAGTAATTTCTCGCTTAAAAAGCGATTTTACTTTTCCATAAATTGAGACGGGAGTGAATTGGTCAATAAAAATCTCTTTTGAATACAACATTGCTATACCTTTGTTAAATATGCACCTTTTGCAATGCTTTCTTTAACTTTTAATAAATCTTCATTTGCTTTTGCTTTATCTGAATATGGTCCAATTAAAACTTTAGTAATAGAAGTTCCATCATCTTTTGCACTAACTTGTAATTTATAAGTAAAACCTTTAGACTCAAGACTTTTTAAAAAATTATCTTGAACATTTTTGAATGCACCTATTTGAATATAATACCCACTCTCAATTGTCATAACATTTGTACTTTTAACTGCTGGTTTTAGAGTCGGTACGGGTGTAGCAACTGGTTTTTCAGGTTTTGCTAAAGCTGTCTCTTCAACTTTAATCCCACCTTCACTTATAGGTTGTTGTTTTACGACATTTTCTTGAGACATCACATCAGCTGTTGTTAAATCTTTATTTTCTTTAACTTTTTTAACTTCACTCTCTATTTGATTTTCAGCTAATTTCATATCTTCTTGAGCTTTTGATTTTATATCTTTTACGATTTTATCAAAAGAATCTTCTACTTTTGGCTCTTCACTTATTGGCAATTGCTCAAACAAAGGTTCAGGCTCTTTTATCTCTTTTTGAGCTATTGGCTCTGGTGGAAGTATTTTTGTAATATCGCTAGTTTGTTCTTCAGTATTTAAAACTTTCATAATAACTATTGATATTGTAAAAACCAAAGCTAATGAAGCTATTAGCAAAATGATTTTTTTTATTTTATCTAACCTATTTTTCTCTTTATCTAGTAAAATATTATCCAAGTGGCTATTGTCAAAATCTTCCATTATTCAACTCCAAATTTAAAGATGTTTAGACCAAGATGCACCTCGCTCTTTTTGATACACAGAGTAAGGTAAAACTAAAATATTAAATTCAAGTGGTAAATCTTGAGTTGGAAAAATCCTCCACTCTCTAGGCATTTTTTGAGCTAACTTCATATCAAGCATTTTTGCAACTTGATAAGCTTCACTAATAGCAGTATGCCCTTTATGAATGTATAAATGTAAATGTCCTGAAGTTTTAGAGTTATAAGCAGTAAAATTTATAAACCCATCTTCTCTTAAAAGAAGTTGAGCTCTATGCCAAAATCTATCAGTATTTCTACCATTGTAGTCAATTACTATATTTTCAACTATATTTCTAGTTGGATTTATTAATGAATGAGCCACCGTGATTTTACCATCACTATGGTCATTCATAATTTGTCTACTTAGCATAGAATCAACTTTTTCAAACTTATTGTAATAAGTCCTACCCTTGTACTCTATCTTATCTGTAAGTGAATCTTTTTTTATCCAATAATGATTAGTTATCATTTTTATAAGTTTAGTATCTACATCATACATCAATTAACCTTAATATGTCGGTCTATCATAAATTACAAACTTCTTTGCAAGAGTACTTAATTGCTCTTTTATTTGAACTTGTACCGCCATATTATTTATATTATCTAAAACATCAGCGATTGAATTTGCAATAATTTCAAATTCAGCCTCTTTCATACCTCTTCTAGTTAATGCAGGTGAGCCAATTCTTATTCCACTTGTTACAAATGGGCTTCTATTCTCCCCTGGAACTGTATTTTTATTAACCGTAATTCCAGCTCTTCCCAATGCTTCATCAGCATCTTTTCCACTAAATTCTCTATTTAAAAATGACATTAAAATTAAGTGATTATCAGTTCCTCCACTTACAATATCATAACCTCGCCCTATTAAAACATTTGCTAAAACTTTTGCATTAGCTTTAACTTGCCTTGCATATTCACTCCATTCAAGTTTTAAATTTTCTCTAAAACCAACCGCTTTGGCTGCAATTACATGCATTAATGGTCCACCTTGAATTCCAGGGAAAATTGCTTTATTTATTTTTGTGGCCATATCTTCAGAGTTTGTTAAAATTATTCCACCTCTAGGACCTGCTAAAGTTTTATGGGTAGTTGAAGTTACAACATCACAATATGGAAAAGGATTTGGATGCTCACCACCAACAACAAGTCCAGCAATATGAGCAATATCAGCCATAAGTATGGCTCCAACACTATCAGCTATTTCACGAAATTTTGCAAAATCAAGCTCTCTAGGATATGCACTTGCACCACAAACTAAGATTTTTGGTTTTACAATTTGTGCAATTTTTGCAACCTCATCATAATTAATTTTTCCATCAAGCTCAACTCCATAGAAAAAACTTTGATAATTTTGTCCCGAAAAATTCACTTTAGCACCGTGAGTTAAATGTCCACCGTGACTTAAATTCATTCCTAAAATTTTATCTCCAGCATTTAAAAGTGCGGCATAAACTGCACCATTTGCTTGAGAACCAGAGTGAGGTTGAACATTTGCAAAATTACATCCAAAAAGCATTTTAGCTCTATTAATTGCTAATTGCTCAACCGCATCAGCATATTCACATCCACCATAATATCGCTTATATGGATAACCTTCAGCATATTTATTAGTAAATACACTTCCCATAGCTTCCATCACTGCTGGAAATGTAAAATTTTCTGAAGCTATCATTTCTAAATGTTCGTTTTGTCTTTTTAACTCTTTTTCTATTATATTGTAAACTTCAATATCACTATCTTTTAAAAAACTCATTCTTCTTCCTTTCGTTTTTGAGGTTTCATAGCTGGAAATAAAATAACATCTCTAATTGTATGCTGATTTGTAAGTAACATTACAAGTCTATCAATTCCTATTCCCTCACCAGCTGTTGGAGCCATTCCAAAGCCTAGTGCATTTACATAATCTTCATCCATATGATGGGCTTCATCATCTCCAGCTTCTTTTGCTTCGATTTGAGATTTAAATCTCTCATATTGGTCAATTGGGTCGTTTAATTCACTAAATCCATTAGCGATTTCACGTCCAGCGATAAAAAGTTCAAACCTTTGGGCAATTTCAGGATTTTCATCACTCCTTCTTGCAAGTGGACTTATATCTATTGGAAAATCAGTTATAAAAGTTGGATTTATAAGTTTATGCTCTACAAAATTATCAAATAAATCTGCTTGAAGTGAACCTAAAGTGATTTTACCTTTTGGATTGAGATTATTTGATTTTAAAAATTCTAAAGCTTTATCCAAATTTGTAGCTACTTCAACATCGATTTCACCTATTTGAATTAAAGCATCAACATAACTTATTTTTTTAAATGGAATACTAAAATTTATCTCTTTATCATCATAAGTTAAAACTTTAGCTAAATTTAAATTTTCAAAAAGATAATTAAACAAATCTTCGCTAATTTTCATTAAATCTTTATAATTTTTATAAGCCCAGTAAAACTCTATCATTGTAAATTCAGGATTGTGAGTTGTATCCATTCCTTCATTTCTGAAATTTCTATTTATTTCAAAAACTGCTTCAAACCCGCCAACTATAAGCCTTTTTAAATAAAGTTCAGGTGCAATCCTAAGATATCTATCAATTCCTAGAGCATTATGATGAGTAATAAAAGGTCTTGCATTAGCTCCCCCAGCAATTTCGTGCATCATTGGAGTTTCTACTTCTAAAAAATCTCGATTTTCAAAAAAGTGTCTAATCAGCGAAACAACTCTGCTTCTTGTTTTAAATACATTCTTAACATCAGGGTTCATAATTAAATCTAAATATCTTTGACGATAACGAAGCTCTTTATCTGTTATTCCGTGATATTTTTCAGGAAGTGGATTGAGTGCTTTTGTTAAAATTTTCAGCTCTCTTATATGAAGTGAAAGTTCACCTTGTTTTGTAACAAATGGATAACCCTCAAGTTCTATAATATCACCAACTTCAATAAGTTTTTTCATCTCATCATAAAAACCTTCAGCTAAATTATCTCTTGCTAAATAAACTTGTAAAATTCCACTCTCATCTTCAATTTTTAAAAATGTGGCTTTTCCCATTAATCTAAAAAATTTTATTCTTCCAGCAACTCTAAAGCTTCTATTTTCATCTCTTTTACTTTCAGATTCTTTTATATCTTCATTTTTATCCAAAAATTGTTCAATTTTGCAATCTCTATTACATCTATTTTCATAAGGATTTAAGCCTAACACCCTTAAATTTTCTGCTTTTTTAACTCGTTGAAGTTGATACTCATTTGTAAATATCAAATATTATCCTTTTATTTTGTTTGACATTTTGGACAAATTCCAAAAATTTGCATATTATGTGATTGTATTTTATAACCGTGCGAATTTGCAATATCATTTTGCCTTTTTTCTATTATATCATCTAAAAATTCTATTATATCACCACACCCTTTACAAATTAAATGGTCGTGATGATTTTTTCCACCAAACTCATACTTTTTACCGTGCATTCCAAAAGAAATCGAAGTAGCAAGTTCACTCTCTTCTAAAAAATTTAAAGTTCTATAAACTGTTGCAATCCCCATATTTAAACTTGGATAAGTTTTTTTTATTAAGAGATATAGTTTTTCAGGTGTAAAATGCTCATCAGAGTAATACAAAGTCTCAAGGATTATCTCTCTTTGCTTTGTATATTTCATATTACCGTCTTTGATGAGTAACTTAAATTTGCTTAATATCTCTTCATAATTATTATCCATAAATTAAACCTTATTTTGTGATATTAATCTCTTCCTTAATGCTCTCAACCACTGCATTAGATATATTTTCGTTAACTTTTTGTTCTAAATTTTGTATTTCTGCTTTAACATCATTTGCTAAAGTACCAACAGTTGTATTATTAGCCTCATTAGGATTTCCTAAAACAGAAGGAATTTTAATATCATCAATATCAAGCTTTAAAATCATTTTTCCAGTTTCTACTAATAGTGGATGAACTTGAGAATTTTCTAAATACTTTGCACTATTTTTTTGAATTATTTCAACATTTGAAATAGCATAAGCTATTATCGAAAATATTAAAAATATTTTACCTGAACCAATTGCAAATCCAAGAACTTTATTAATGCTACCAAGTCCACTTACACTAAAAATAGTTGTAAAGAATTTTCCAACTAAAATTGCAAATGACCAAAAAAATCCTAACCCAACTACAAAACCCGTAATAGAAATCGCTGCTTGATTTTGAAATTTGAAAAAGTTTTGATTTATAAAATCTCCAATATCAGTTCCATATCTTGATGCAAAATAAATTCCACCAACTACACCAATTAAACCAAATAATTCCCTAAAAAAGCCATTCATAAGCCCCTTTAATCCAAGTAAAAGAGTTATCGCAACTATAATCAAATCAAATGTAATAAACCCATCCATTGCATTTTCGCCTTTAATTTAATTTTCAACTTATCAATTATACTAATTAAAAATAAAAAATCTTTTTAAATTATTATGTAAATTTTGCTAAAATTCAATAAAAATTTAATAGAGGTAGATATGGGACAAACAATTACAGAAAAAATCTTTTCTGAACACATAGGACGAGTTGTAAAAGCTGGAGAAATAGTTAGATGTGAAATCGATATGGTTATTGGAAATGATATTACAACTCCAATTTCTATTAAAGCTTTTGAAGAAAGTGGTGCTAAAACTTTAGCAAAACCCGATAATTTCTCAATTGTACTTGACCATTTTATTCCTGCAAAAGATATTGCAAGTGCAAATCAAGCGAAAATTTCACGAGATTTTGCAAAAAAACACAATTTAAAAAACTTTTTTGATGAAAAAGATATGGGAATTGAACACGCACTTTTGCCTGAAAAAGGGCTTGTAATTCCAGGAGATGTAATAATTGGAGCTGATAGCCATACTTGTACTCACGGAGCTTTAGGAACTTTTGCAACAGGAATGGGCTCAACCGATTTAGCTTTTGCAATGATAACTGGAACAAATTGGTTTAGAGTTCCTGAAACTATTAAAGTTATTTTCAAGGGTAAACCTGCTCCATTTATTAGTGGAAAAGATTTAATTTTAGAAATTATTAGATTAATCGGAGTTGATGGAGCATTATATAAAACTCTTGAATTTGGCGGTGAAGCGATAAAATATTTAAGTATGGATGATAGATTTTCGCTTTGTAATATGGCAATTGAAGCTGGAGCAAAAAGTGGAATTGTGGCAGTTGATGAAATTACAAAAGAGTTTTTGAGAGATAAAAAATTAAGAGCTGAACCTAAATTTCACTACTCTGATGAAGATGCTAACTATTGCGAAGTAATTGAAATTGATGTTAGCCTACTTGAACCCGTAATTGCTTATCCATTTTTACCATCAAATGGACACTCAATAAGCCAAGCTGTGAGTGATAATATCAAAATCGACCAAGCATTTATTGGAAGTTGCACGAATGGGAGATTAAGCGACCTTAAAATCGCTGCTGAAATATTAAAAAATAAAAAAGTTCACTCCGATGTAAGATTAATTATAACTCCAGGAACTCAAAAAATATTAAGAGAAGCTACAAAATTAGGCTATATTGATATTTTAGTTGATGCTGGAGCTGTTGTAAGTAATCCTACTTGTGGAGCTTGTTTAGGTGGATATATGGGAATTTTAGGGGATAACGAGGTTTGTGTTTCAACTACAAATAGAAATTTTATTGGTAGAATGGGTGCTAGAAGCTCAAAAGTTTATTTAGCAAGTACGGCAGTTGTAGCTAAAAGTGCGATTGTTGGAAAAATTGCTGACCCAAGAAATTAAATAATTAACATTGCATCGCCATAAGAGTAAAATCTATAATTCTCTCTTATGGCTTCACTATAAAGTTCCAATGTTTTATCAAGTCCAATAAATGAAGCAACTAACATTATTAAAGTTGATTTTGGAAGATGAAAATTTGTGAGTAAGTGATTTACTCTAATTGGTTTATTATTTGGGTGCAAAAATAGATTACACTCTCCCTTTTCTTGCTTTTCTCTAGCAAAAAATTCAATCGTTCTAGTTACTGTTGTTCCAACTGCTAAAATTGGCTTATTTGAATAAATTATCTCTTTTGTCTCACTTGATAACTCAAAAAACTCTGAATGCATAAAATGCTCTTTTATATTCTCACTCTCAATCGGTTTAAAAGTCCCAGCACCCACGTGAAGAGTTAAATAATTTGTTTCAAAATTTTGTTTAATTTTTTCAAAAAGTTCATCACTAAAATGAAGTGAAGCTGTTGGTGCTGCAACTGCTCCATAAGTTTTTGCAAAAATTGATTGATAAAATTTTTCATCTTCAGCATTGTCTACTCTATCGATATATGGAGGAAGTGGAGTGTGTCCTATTTTGTTTAAAATTTCTATAAGTTCAAAAAAATTGAACTCTTTATTATTATTATTAAAAAATTTTACAACTCTACTTCCATCTTCGATTAATTCACTCACTTTTGCTTTTAAGCCATCAAAAATTAAAGTGCTACCAAGCTTTACTCTACCTTTTATAAAGACATTAAATTGATTATTTTCAAGTGGACGATTTAAGAGTAATTCAACTCTTGCTCCACTCTCTTTAACTCCAAAAATCCTGGCCTTTATAACTTTTGTATTATTAAAAATTATTGCACTCTCTTTTGGAATAAAATCCATTATATTTTTAAAAACACTATGAGTTACACTATTATTTAATCTATCATAAACCAAGAGTTTTGCACTCTCTTTTGGATTTGCAGGAAATTTTGCAATTAACTCTTTTGGTAAAAAATAGTCATAACTATTAGTTAAAAATTCTCTATTTTGCATCTGTAACTTTATCTTCAACTTCAGGATTAACAAATTTTGCTATCAAAATCGAAGCACCATATAAAATAGTTAGTGGTATTGCCATTAAAAATTGAGTTATAACATCAGGTGGTGTTAAAACCGCGGCAACAATGAAAATTATAACTATTGCATATGGAAAAAATTTAGATAGTGTTTTATCGCTTACAAGTTCAAGTTTAGCTAAAAATAGTGTGATAACTGGAAGTTCAAATGCAACTCCAAATCCTATCATTAATTTTGTAAAAAAGCTTACATAATCGCCAATACTTGGTAATGCTGTAAATAATTGACTACCAAAAGTAATTAAATAACTAAATCCAAATGGAAAAACTACATAATAAGCAAATAATGAACCACTAACAAACATTGTCGTAGCAAATAGTACAAAAGGAATAACTAAAACTTTTTCATTTTCATAAAGTCCAGGTGCAACAAAAAGCCAAAATTGCCAAAATATTACAGGCAAACCAAAAATGAAAGCAGTAAAGAAAGAGACTTTTAGGGCTGTATAAAAAGCTTCTCCAACTTGAGTAAAGATTATCTGGCTACCTTGAGGTAAAACTTCTCTAAGAGGTGTTACCATCCATTCAAGAATAATTTCCCAAAAATTAAAACTAATAAAAAACAAAACGATAACAGTTCCAGAAGCAATCATTAACCTCTTTCTAAGTTCGGCTAAATGAGGCTTTAAATTTTCAAACATTGCAAATTCCTTTAAAAAATTGAGTATTTTAAGTTTGTTATGATAGACAAAAATAGTTAAAAAGGAGTTTATTACTCTCGCTCAAAGTCATCATCAAGTCGTACGATATCATCTTCACCCGTGTATTCTCCAACTTGAGCTTCAATCAAAACAACTGGTATTTTGCCATCATTTGACAATCTATGAATTTCACCCATTTTTATATAAGTACTCTCATTTGGTCGAACTAAACGAATTTCATCTCCAACTCTCACAGTTGCACTTCCACTTACTACTATCCAATGCTCATTTCTATGAAAATGTTTTTGAAGGCTTAATCTTTTTCCAGCTTTTACAACTATTTTTTTGATTTTATAACCACTTGTATCTTCTAAGACAGTGTAACTTCCCCACGGTCTATGAGCCGTTAAATGAATATTATGAAGTTCACTTTTTTGCTCTTTTAATTTTTCTACAACTTTTTTTACTTTTTGAGAACTCCCTTTTTTACTAATTAAAAGTGCATCAGTTGTATCAACTATAATTAAATCATCAACATCAATAGTTGCAATTTTTCGCTCATTTGCATAAATTAAATTATTTTTACTATCAATGCAAATGTGATTAGAATTTTTTGTATTTCCAAACTCATCTTTAGGAAGCTCATTATAGAGTGCATCAAAACTACCTAAATCACTCCAGCAAATATCACTTGCAACCACTTTAACAATAGCACTTTTTTCCATAACTGCATAATCAATACTATCTTCTGGAATTTCAAACATATCATCGTGTTTTATTCTAATGATTTCACCTTTATTTGAATTATTAAAAGCTTTCAATGAAGTTTCATATATTTTAGGTGAATATTTTTTTAACTCTTGCAAAAATACTCCAGCTTTAAAGCAAAACATTCCACTATTCCAATAGTAATTCCCATCATTTATATATTTTATAGCTGTTTGTAAATTTGGCTTTTCGTGAAATGCCCTCACATCTTCACCATTTGCTTCAATATATCCAAATCCAGTTTCGGCAAAAGTTGGCTTTATCCCAAAAGTTACAAGATAACCATCTTTTGCTAATTCACTCGCTCGTTTTACAACCCTTTGATACTCTATTTCGTTTTTTATTAAATGGTCAGATGGAGTTACCAAAACTACTCTATCTGTTTCAATAGCAAAACAAGCTAAAGCGATGGCAGGAGCGGTATTTTTACCGATTGGTTCTAATAAATATGAATTATTTACTTTTTTAATCTCCTCTAATTGCTCCATTGCTAAAAAATATTGTTCAGCATTTGAAACTATCATTTGGGAATTACAAACTTTACTATTTCGCTCAACACTTAATTGAAATAGTGATTTATCATCAAAGAGTTTTACAAATTGCTTTGGAAATTGGGTTCTACTTATTGGCCATAATCTCGTGCCACTACCGCCACATAAAATTATATTAAGCACTATATATATCCTTAAATTTTTTTTAAATTATTTTTTACTCTAATTTTTGTATAATCTTAATTATATCAAAAAAGGAAAATTTATATGCAAAATGTCCCAATAATTGTCTTGGACTTTGGTTCTCAATATACTCAATTAATTGCTAGAAGGCTTCGAGAGGAAGGAGTTTATTGCGAAATAGTTCCATACAATGAAAATATAAATAGTATTAAAAATAAAAATCCAAAAGGAGTTATATTTTCAGGTGGTCCAGCTAGTATTTATGATGAATATGCTTATAAAATAGATAATGAAATTTTTAATTTTGGAGTTCCAATTTTAGGAATTTGCTATGGAATGCAATTAATTGCAGAACATTTTGGCGGAAAAGTTTTACCATCTGAACATCACGAATATGGAAAAGCAAAATTAGAGTTTAATGAAGTTTCGCCAATTTTTAAAGATATTGAAAGTGGTGGAATTGTTTGGATGAGCCACGGTGATAGAGTTGAAGTTTTGCCAAAAGGATTTAAAAAAATTGCACACTCAAATAATTCTCCATATTCAGCCATTTCAAATGAAGATAAAAATATTTATGCAGTTCAATTTCATCCTGAAGTAGTACATACTCAAAATGGCGGAGTGATGCTTAAAAATTTTGCAATAAATATTTGTAATTGTGAAGCAAATTGGAATATGCACAACTTTGCTGAATATGAGATAGAAAAAATCAAAGAAAAAGCAAAAAGTGGAGAAGTTTTATGTGGAGTTTCAGGGGGAGTTGACTCAAGCGTTGTAGCAACATTAATTCATAAAGCAATAGGTGAGCGATTAGTAGCCGTTTTTGTGGACCACGGACTTTTGCGCATGAATGAGAGAGTAAAAGTTGAAGCTATGTTTAAACAAATGGGAATAAAGCTTGTTAGTATAGATGCAAGTGAACTATTTTTGTCTAAATTAAAAGGCATAATCGACCCTGAAAAAAAACGAAAAATCATAGGTGAAACTTTTATAGAAGTATTTGAAGCTGAAGCTAAAAAACACAAAAATATCAAATATTTAGCACAAGGTACACTCTATCCAGATGTTATTGAGTCTGTTTCAGTTAAAGGTCCATCAAAAACCATTAAATCTCATCATAATGTTGGAGGACTTCCTGAATGGATGAGTTTTGAATTGATTGAGCCACTTAGAGAACTTTTTAAAGATGAGGTTAGAAAATTAGGGGCTGAACTTAACATTGAACACGACTTTTTATGGCGACATCCTTTTCCAGGTCCTGGTTTAGCGATTAGAATAATGGGTGAAGTGAATAAAGAGGATTTGGATTTATTAAGAAAAGCTGATGTAATAATGATTGATGAGCTTAAACGAAGTGGTTATTATGAGAAAACTTGGCAATCTTTTTGTGTTTTATTAAATGTTAAAAGTGTTGGAGTTATGGGTGATAATCGGACTTATGATAATACAATTTGTGTAAGAGTTGTTGAAGGAGTTGATGGAATGACGGCAACTTTTGCACATTTACCTTATGAACTTTTAGAAAAAATTTCAACTAGAATTATAAATGAAGTCAATGGCATAAATAGAGTAGTATATGATATTAGCTCAAAACCACCTGCAACAATTGAGTGGGAGTAAGAACTATAATCATATTATGATAAAATTGTAATTCAATCCAATAAATAAAAGGAGATTTGATGTTAAAGAAAGTAACGGTTAGTTTATTGATGGCAGGAGTTTTATTTAGTGCTAATGCAAGAGTTATGGATGGTGCATTAATAGAGAAAGCTGGGGATTTGGTTTATCTAACAAACGATAAAAATACATTTAGTGGAAAAGCACTCTACTCTTATCCAAATGGGAAAAAAATGAAATTGGTTTCTTATGAAGAGGGAAAAATTGATGGAAAACTTGAAAGTTGGTATTTAGATGGAAAACCAAAAGAGGCTGCATACTTTAGTAGAGGCAAACAAGATGGCGAATACACTTTATGGCACAAAAATGGTAATAAAAAAATGACAGCTTATTTTGTAAGAGGTAAACAAGACGGCGAAACAACAACTTGGTATGAAAATGGTAATAAAAAAAGTACATCTCGTTTTGTTAGAAATAATTTAGATGGTGAAATGACAACTTGGTATGAAAATGGTAATAAAGAAGTTCAAGGTTTATTTGCAAGAGGTAAAAAAGATGGTTTATTTACACTTTGGTATCCAAATGGACAAAAAGCTCAAATTTTAAAATATGAACACGGTGAGTTAAAAAAAGAGGTTTCAAAGTGGGATAAAAACGGTAACAAAGTAGAATAAGTTTTTTAACTTTTTCTACAAACTTTACAATATTATATAATATATGGAATAGATTTGTTTTATTTTAAATTAAGAGAATACTTAACAAAAAAGATTAAGTTAAGAAAAAGAATATATTTAGGTGCAATTGCCACAAGTTTGATTTTTATGATTGTTATGGGCATTTTTTACTTCGTACTTTCAACAACTTCAAAAGATTTTCAACTTTTTGCTCAATATAATAAAGATTCGAGATTAGAGCTTTTAATGGCAAAAAATATAACTGAAATGCAACGACAAGCACAAATTTTTACATATCAAGGTTATACTTCAGCTATAAGTGAAGTTGATGATATTTATAAAAAAATAATTACTCAATTAGAGGAGTCTCAATATAGTTTAAATGTTGAATTTAAACCAATTTATCAAAGAATTGAGGAGCATATTAAAAACTACTATCAAATTTTTAATAAAGTTAAACTAGAGCGAGAGAAACGAACTATATTGATTAATGAAAGCCTTAGAAATGCTGAAAACTTGATAGAAAAAAATTTAAATGAATATTTGATAGAGATACAATATTCAACTTCAAAACAGTTAAAAGTGCAAAAAATTTTAAATTATTTACTTTTGAGTGAAAAAAATGCTTTTAAATATTTTGATACTTTAGATACTTCTTTGGTTGATGTTGCAAAAAATGATATTAATAGTGTTAAGGTTGGCTTAAATGAATTTATAAATTCAGAAGAAAATGAACAATTAATAAAAATTCAAAAAATAGTAATTAAATATGAAAATGATTTTTTAGAAGCAGTTCAAAGAACGAGAGGTTACCTATTTATGGTAAATGTTGTAATGGCACTTGATGCTTATGAAGTACTTTATAATGCAAAAAAAATCTCAAATAAACTTCAAAATAAAATGAGAATAGTTGAGCAAGAATCAATTTCTTCTATGCAAAAAGCTTTTATAATAGCTCTTATTATCGGCTCTATTTTAATTTTATTACTAATAACTTTTTCATATATTTTAGTTGAGAGTATAACCTCTCCTATCATCAAACTTACAAATACTTTTATAGAACTTTCAAGTGGTAAAGTTGATGTACAAGTTCCAAATTATACACTAAATGACGAAGTTGGGGCATTAACTTATTCGGCAAAAGTTTTTAGAGATAAAAATGAGGAGACAAAAAATTTACTCATAAAATCCACTAAACTTACAAAAGAGTTAGAAACTAAAAGGCTTGAACTTGAACGCTCAAACGAAGAGCTTGAACAATTTGTCTATACAGTTTCGCACGACCTAAAATCCCCACTTGTCACAAGTATGGGGTTTATTGGAATTATCAAAAAAATGACACTTAGTGGAAATATAGAAAAAGCGGTAGAAAAGCTTGATAAAATCGTAAAAGCAAACGAAAGAATGGGGCAATTAATCAATGATTTACTTGAATTTAGCCGAGTTGGAAGACTTGAGATAGAAGCTAAAAAAATTGATTTAAATAAATTACTGTTTGATTTTAAAGATAATCAATTAATCAGAGTTCAAAAAGCTAACTTAAACTTTATCATTAAGCCCAATTTACCAATAATTGAAGCAAATGAAAGTAGAATTTTACAAATTTTTGAAAATATTTTCACTAATACTTTAAAATATGCAATTAATCCCGAAAAGGAAAGTTTTTTAGAGATTGGCTCAAAAGAAGATGAAAATTGTTTTTTAATCTATTGTAAAGATAATGGGCGAGGAATACCAAAAGAGTATCACGAGAAAATTTTTGCCCTTTTTTATCGGCTTGATAATAAAGAAGAAGGCACAGGAATTGGACTTGCCGTTGTAAAGAAAATTATGAAATTTCACGGTGGAGATGTTTTTGTAGATTCAAGTGAAAATCAAGGTGCAACTTTTTGGCTTAAATTTCCAAAAGTTAGAGAAAAAAATACTAAAACAGAAGTTTAAATAAGGCTATATTTGGAATATATTAAGTTTTTAAAATCAAATCCCATAATTTTTAAATTAAGCACAGTGCAATTAATCGGTTATTTTGCATCTTGGTTTAGCAATATCGCAATTTATACCCTACTTGTTTCATTAAATGCTTCAGTATTTATAATCGCGATAACTTCAGCTCTTCACTTTTTACCAGCAGTTATGCAAGCCCCTTTTAGTGGGGTTATAATCGATAAATTAAATCCAAAAAAATTGATGTTAATACTATTGGCAATTGAAGCCATAAGTACTTTTTTTATGATTTTTATGGATACAAGTGAATTTATTTGGTTGCTTTTATCACTACTTTATATCAAAATGAGTGCAGCTAGTTTTTATTTTACGGCTGAAATGTCGCTTTTACCTCAATTGATTTCAGGTCAAAAGTTAAAAACGGCGAATGAAATTCACTCAATAATTTGGTCACTTAGTTATAGTTTTGGAATGGCGATTAGTGGCTTGGTTGTTTACTTTTTTGGAATAAAAATAGCTTTTATTTTAGATATGCTTTTATTTATCATTGCAATTTTTATCCTATTAAGCACTCCAATAAAAGCTCAAATAAAAGAGAGCAAAGAAAAATTTACTCAAATGATGATTGCAGGAATCAAATATTTAAAACAAAATCCACTAATAATTCACTTAATTATCATTCACTCAAGCATCGGTTTAACGGCTTTTGACTCGCTTGTTGTACTTTTGGCTGATTTTAAATATAAAGAAATCATCGCAATTTCACTTTCAATTGGATTAATAAATGCTACAAGGTCGTTAGCACTGATGATTTCACCACTTTTAATAAGCAAATTTGTAAATAATAAAACTCTATTTTATATAATTTTATTTCAAGGTTTAGCGATAATTATTTGGGGAATTTTACAAGATAATTTCTATTTAAGTTTAATCGGTTCATTTTTAGTTGGATTTTTTACTACCACTATTTGGTCATATACTTACTCACTTTTGCAAGAAAAAATCGATAAAAATTACTACGGAAGAGTAATTGCTTATAATGATATGATTTTTATGTTAGTTGGAGTTTTAACTTCGCTAATGATTGGCCTTTTAGCTGATAAAGGAGTTGAATTAAATCACATAACTTATCTACTTGGATTTATATTTATCTTAACTTCGTTTTATTATAAATTCATTTTAAAACGACTCTAAGAAAGACAAAAAAATGAAAGAGTCATGGATTGAAAAGTCAAGATAACTTTTTGTAAATTTTATTTCCACCTTTAAATGTTACATTAAGCAACATTTCTACCAATTTCTTCAAGATAAACATTCATAGGTTTTTGATAATTTATTGCTGAATGAAATCTTTTATGATTATATTTGTAAATATAGTTTTTAGTTCTGCACTAAATGTTTTACTTTTTTTTTGACATATATTAGAATAATCAAAAAATCAAACAATATTTTTCAAAATATAAAGTTTTATAATGCAAACAATCTATATCCTCCGCTATTTTAAAGTAAAAGACACAACTACAAATAAACTCGATTGCTTGGATTGATTTATATGATAATAGTGATTTGGAGTATTTATACCAATTCCCACAAACAATTCAATAAGTTAACTTAACCGCATTCATAATAT
>DZAZ01000100.1 GCA_022729755.1 Helicobacter cetorum
ACACCTCTAAACTTTCCACTATGTCTATTTTTACATTTCTACTTATCATAATAACATTATACCTAAATCTTAGGAAGATTTGGTATTAGTCAAGAAGATAAAGAATTAAATTATATAAAATCTTCTTCAAGAATTATAATAGAGTTCACCTTGCAAAACCTCCAAAACAATTTTTGTTTTGAACTCTATTGCTGTATTTTACTTATAATAAACACCTTATTTATGCTTATATTTAGCTTAATATTTGTATTATATTTTAACTTTTTTTCAATTTTGATTATTTGAGAATAAGGAATTTCAAATTTTTGTCCAATTTTTTTTGGCTATTATAATGTTTAAAAAAGGCAGTAAAATGGAGTGTCAATTTCCAACAGTTAATTCAACTACAAATGAGATAAAAGAGATATTACAAAATACAAAAACCATCGCAATAGTTGGGCTTTCACCTGATACTAGTAAAGATAGCCACAAAGTTGGCAAATATCTTCAAAATGTTGGATATAAAGTTATTCCAATTTATCCAAAAGAGGATGAAATTTTGGGTGAGAAAGTGTATCGTTCATTAAGTGAAGTGAAAGAAAATATTGATTTGGTTGATATTTTTAGAAAGAGTGAAGTTGTCTCTAAAATCGTAGATGAAGCGATAGCTAGAGGTGATGTGAAAGTTATTTGGACACAACTTGGAGTTGTAAATAATGAAGCAAGTGAGAAGGCAAAAGAGGCTGGAATGAGAGTTGTACAAAATCATTGTACAAAAATAGAGCATCAAATGTTAAAAGAGGGTATTAATTAATGATAAAACTTGATTTAATCTATGAAGCAAAAGAGAAAATTAAAGGAATTGCGGTTAATACCCCACTCTCATTTGCACCAAATTTAAGTAAAATCGCAAATGCACAAATTTATCTTAAAAAAGAAAATCTTCAATTAACTGGGGCTTTTAAAATTAGAGGTGCTTTTAATAAGATTGCATCATTAAATGAACAAGAAAAAAATAAAGGAGTAATAGCTGCAAGTGCTGGTAATCACGCACAAGGAGTTGCTTTTAGTTCAAATTATTTTAATATTCCTGCCACAATTGTGATGCCAGAGGCTACACCTCTTACAAAAATTAGTGGAGTTAAAAGTTTTGGGAGTAAAGTTATTCTTTGTGGAACTAATTATGATGAAGCTTATGCTAAGGCAAAAGAGATAGCAAAAAAAGACTTAATCACTTTTATTCATCCATTTGCAGATGATGAAGTAATCGCAGGACAAGGGACAATTGGGCTTGAGATATTAAATGAGATGGATGATTTTGATATAGTTATTGTACCTGTTGGAGGTGGTGGACTTATTAGTGGGATTGCAAGTGCAATCAAACAATTAAAACCAGACATAAAAGTAATAGGTGTAAGTGCAACTGGGGCTCCAGCAATGAGAAACTCATTTTTAGCCAAAACTCCAATAGATAGCACTAGCGTAAGAACTATTGCTGATGGAATTGCTGTAAGAGATACATCCCCTTTTACATTAAAATATATTTTAGAAACAGTTGATGAAATAGTTGAAGTGAGTGATGAAGAGATTGCGAATGCAATTTTATTTTTACTTGAAAAGCAAAAGCTCGTAGTTGAGGGAGCTGGAGCTGTTGGAGTTGCAGCTATTTTGCATAATAAAATAGAGGTAAAAGATAAAAAAGTAGCAATAATTTTAAGTGGTGGAAATATTGATGTTACGATGCTTTCAATTATTATAGAAAAGGGACTTTTAAAATCATATAGAAAAATGAAACTACAAGTAACTCTGATTGATAAGGCTGGTGCATTAATGGAACTTACTGGAATTTTAAAAGAGTGTGGGGCAAACATTGTTCAAATTGGATATGATAGAACTTCAAAAAGCTTAGCTTATGGGGATGCAAATGTCATCATTGCCCTTGAGACAAAAGGACAAGAACATCAAGATGAAGTTAGGGCAAAATTAAAAGAGGCTAAATTTAAGTTTGAGGATATGTAGTTAGATTTCTAACAATTAAACTATTTGGTAAATTAAACTCTTTTATCAACTCTTCCTCTTTTTCTCTCATTTGACCATCGTCTATTTCATGGTCATATCCAAGTAAATGCAATAAGCCGTGAATAAACAAAAGTGTAAATTCATCTTTTTCACTGTGGCAATACTCTTTGGCTTTTTCTTCAACTTTATCAATTGAAATAATAATCGAACCAAGTGGAAAAACTTCGCCCATTTCAAAATCTTCTAATGGAAAGCTTAAAACATCTGTCGCTTTATCTATATTTCGATGCTCTTTATTTATATTTTTTATTTCATCGTTATTAGTAATAATAAGCTCAACTTCTCTAGTACTAAATTTTTTGCAAATTTTATTTAATAACTCTAAATCACACTCAAAATTTACTCTATAATCTATATCTATCATTTTTTTTAATACCTTAAACTTTTTTGTTTTGATTTTATATAATCTTCTACACTCATTTCATCAATATTTACAGGAAAAATTTCGCTTTGTCCTGTTTCTTCATTAGTAGTATGAATATTAAAACTTCTATCTTCATCAAAATTAGCTGAAGGCTCAATCTTATCAATATCATAAAAAAAAGTATTATTATAAATTTTTGTACCTATAAATTCTGAAAATTTATTGGCATTATTATTTATTTTTTTATTTTTATCAAACTCTTCATCTTTACTGGGAGCTAATAATATATACATTCCAACCGTAAAAACAAAGAGTATAATACTATCTCTTGGATAATTTTCCATACTGCTAAAAACTATAAATAGAAAAAAAGCCAGTAGTGAAAACATTGCAATTTCTAATTTACTCATAAGAACACCTTAAACTCTTCTTTTTTTAAATAAAATTTTTGAAAAATAGAGCAAAAACTATATCTTATTTGGCCTTGTTTGATTTTTAAATCGACAAAAACTTTACCTAAAACCATAATTGTATCTAAGTTTTGTTCATCTTTTAGCAACTCTATTGCATATTTTTTTAAACTCAATTTTTGAACTTCAAAATCTTGAAAAGCTCCCAAACTATTTTGAACCTCTTTTGAGAGTTTCAAAATTTCACTAATTAAAATTTTATTTTCATCTTTTTCTAAAAGTGGTGCAAAAAATTCAAGCAAATATTTAAATTTTTTGAACCTTATTCTTAAATTATGCAACTCTTTAGCTGTTGAATTTTTTGTTATTTTTTTAGCTTTTTTTATAACTTTATCAAAAACTTTATACAACTTTTCTCTTATAACTTCCAATATAGAAATATTTGCAACTTCAATTTCATTTAAAAAGTTTTCCCACTCGTAAAGAGTTTCTATGTAGATTTGAGAGTTTAAATATTGAGTTAATATTTCTTGTTCGTTAACTCTTTTTTCTTTTAAAATTTTTATTAACAAATTAATATCATCTCTTACAAACTCATTTAATTCACTTTGATATTCTTTCATATTTTCAATGAAAATATCTAAATCTCTCGCTTCATTTGTAAGTTTTGCGATATATGAAAATTTTGCCTTAAAATATTCAACTCTATTTTGATTTAAAGTTGTATATTTAAGCATAGTTTTAGTTTTTCTGAGTGCAACTCGATAATCGTGCAGAGATTCGATATTAATTCCCTCTTTTACTCCATTTTCATTTGATTTTATGCTAGATAAAAGAGTGAGAAAAATTTTTCTAAAAGTTATATTTGCATCTTCACACTCATCGGCTAAAATAACTCTCATTCCCTATCTAAACCTAACGTGAGAGTAAATACTCGCAATTTCTGGGTCAGATAATAGACATACATTCTCTTCATCTTTGCCATCATAATCTATATGGCTTAAAATATCTCTGATAATATTAATTCTTGCTCGTTTTTTATCATCAGCTTTCACAACAACCCACGGAGTATATGGAGTGTGAGTTCGTGAGAGCATTTTCTCAAATGCTTCAGTATAATCATCCCATTTATCCATTGCTAATTTATCCACAGGTGAAAGTTTCCATTTTTTCAAAGGGTCACTTTCGCGAGATTTTAATCTTCTCTCTTGTTCTTCTTTGGAAATTTCTAAGAAAAATTTAAAAATAGTAAAACCAGAACTTAACCACATTTGCTCTAAATTTGGAGTTTGATATAAAAAATCACCATATTCATCTTTTGTACAAAAGCCCATAACTCGTTCAACTCCAGCACGGTTATACCAACTTCTATCAAAAAATACTATCTCTCCTGGATTTGGCAATTGAGATACATATCTTTGAAAATACCATTGACCTTTTTCAATATTACTAGGAACTCCTAAAGCCACAACTCTAGCTCCTCGCGGATTTAAGTGTTCTGTAATTCTCTTAATTACACCACCTTTTCCAGCAGTATCTCGCCCTTCAAAAATAACCATTATTTTTTTATTATTTGCTTT
>DZAZ01000101.1 GCA_022729755.1 Helicobacter cetorum
GTATTTTTATTCACAGCTATGTTCCATTTGTTTAACTCTTTATTCCCAACAGAAGTCAGTAACTCCCCTGTGATGATATTATATCTACACATCCAATCAAAGTTATCTGTAATGACATTACAAAGTTCCTTAAAGTTTTCAGATTTAGACACATTATTAGTAATAAAGATATTATCATTCTTTAGATTACTTAAAATAGCTGCTTTAAAATCTTTAAAATTCATTGGTGTTATCATAGTAAACTATTTAGAAGTTTTAATTTTCTTTTTTCTATTAAAGACCAATCACAATTATTTATAATAGCATACTCATTTCTTTGTTTCACAGTTCCAAAATCGAGGAGATAATGTTCTTCTGGGAGAATAGTAATAATATTATCAACATCTAATTTTAGTTTAGGATATTTAGATTTAGGAAGAATATGAGCAAATTGGTTATAGAAATAAATACTTGATGGGTGATATAAATTTAAATTAGATAATTCAGAGACCCATTTACCTTTTGTATTTTTATTCATATAAATATCATAAAATAGATTAGCCTCGCAAGCAGGTTGATTATTAAATTTACTAATAGCTTTTTTAGGGGTATGATATTTACATAAATTATTAGAGAAAACAGGATTAGAACAATTAGGGATTGAACATTTTTTCATAATCATTTATTTAAGTATAAAATGGATATTACTGCTATGCAGCACTACCCTATTATATAATAGAGTAGTGCGAACATAAAAAGCAGCAAGTATATTAATCAACTATATTAGCATCTATGATATCGAATACCTCATTATCAATATTTTGGTTATTATTATCTGAATTAGGTAAAATGATATTAATATCAGTAATATCAATAACAACATCATTTGTATCAGGGTTATCAGAATTTATTAATGCATTAATATTAAATAAATCGATAATAAAGGTTCCAAAATTAATAGTTAATTTAATTCTTTCAGTAAGATTACTTTCTTCGTGAGAAATTATTTCAGTTCCAATATTATAGACTTCCCATAATGATTTTTCATTTTCTTTAAGGTCTAACAAATTAGAACTAAGAATTCCTTTTGAGAATTGAGTCATTTCAGAAATATTAAATACTGGAGGCATATCAGACAATAAATAAGCTTTTTGAACCGCTCTTATATGTAAAGCCCCAATAATAGATTTAATATCATTAGTATTGATTAAATAGCGTTTAAAAAGGTCAATAGCTTTATTATAATAAGTCCATTTTTCTTCTAATTTAGTTAACCACAAATCGAATATAGTAATTAATTCATTATAAGGCATTGAATCAGATCCAAAGGTAGTCATGAAATTACCTTGTCCAAGAATAGTTTGATTAGAACATATTCTAATTTGAGTACCACAAGCAACGGTAATACCTTTATCAGTATAAGCTATTGCAATAGTAAGTTGATGTTCATCATTAGAAAAGGCAGGAAAAGTAAAGCTTGTAATAACATTACTAAAGATAATATCCATAGAATTAATAAAGTACGCTTCTTTTTTAGAAACATAAATAGGATTACAAACATACTCAATAGAAGCATTATTTAATTTATTCATTATCAATTCGATAAAGTCATAATGAGTAAGAGGTTTAGACTTAGGATATTTACCAGTAAATTTAAGAATAGACCTGGTTTCTTTTAATTCATTTAATTCTATTTCAGTAGAATATGAATTTTCAAAAGCTTTAACATATTTATCAATGTTTATCATAATTAAGATTATTTATAATTGTTTAGAAATTCGAAATCAGTAATACCGGATATAAATTTAAGGATAACATTATTAGCAGTAAATGTTATAGAGTTAAACTTCATATATTTTTGTTGAAGTTCAAGATAGAAAGAAATGTCTTCTCTTTTAGAACCATATACCCAATATAGGGTATTATGTTCACGTTGAATAAAGCCTTTTCTTATACTATTAGGTTTTCTAATCATAGGATATTTACCACCAAACTCTATAGGAGTTAAATCAAAGATATATCCCAAATTAACACAATAATTAGTAATATCATCAATATCTTTATTAGATAGATGTATAGGTTTAAGAATTAAATTTTTAAGTACCATTAAGTATTTTATTTAAGAATTGAGGACTATATATATTAGCACTACTTTTAATCATAGATTTCCAATATCTAAAGATTAAATTGGGATATTTATTACGTATTAAATCTTCAAGTAGAAAAGTATATCTTGGCTTTACATCATAAATAGCTAAAACATTATCAAAATCATCGCCAGAAGTACAATTATTAGAATTAATACGAAAAAGTAAAGTTTCAGAGTTCATTAAAAATTCCTTGCCAAAATTAATTAAATCATCTCTATTAGCTGAAAAGAACAAATATTTTCCAGTAAAATAATTACCTGAGTTTGCTCTCTCAATATCATCATACGTTAATGAAATTATATTCATTTTAGTATAATAAATATAATTATTAAGGTGTAATTCCATTATTAGATTGATTTTTAATTGTGAATAACTTCCATTCAATTATGAGTTGTTCATCATGAGATAAACTCTTCCAATAACGTATTGTTTGTGGTCTATGTTCGCCAATACGTCTTCTTTTAGTAATCTTTTTTTGTGTTGAATAAATTAGTGTTGCCATAATTATTTATATTTGTTAAAATTATTTATATGAAAATAGGGATAGAATATATATTTGAAAAAGCATATCAAAGAACAATAGCTAATTCAAAAGTAAAAGGTAATTATACAAAAACAGATGTACAAAGAATAAGAAGAGCCTTTGTAAATACCTTAATAGTAGAAATGCGAAATCATTCAATAATTGATTTTGGCTATATGACTCTACGACCATATATAAAACAAATCAATAATAGGAAAATAAATGCATACAACTATATATTAAATAAAGAAAAACAAAAGAGTAATGTTAATCTATTTTTTAATATCAATAAAGAGAATACATCTATTTGATATAATATTATTTACGGATTACAATACCAATTTTATATTTCTTATTAGGAGTTGATAAGAATATATTATCATTAGTACTATACATACTATAAAAATAATACTGTGTATAACGTGATTGAATATCAATATAATAAATAATAGTGTCTCCATTATGAATATTAATATCATAATCATTCCTAACATTTACATATTGCTTGCTCCTGACGTCTTCAACAACCATTGGTGTATTACACGATAATACAACCAATGCCGTTAATAAAAGAATAATGATTTTTTTCATAGGCTTGTTAATTTAATGAATTTATAATTTCTGAAAATAAAATAGGTGTATATGAATGAATCGAACATTCAATTATATAAATATAATTTTACCATATATACACTTTGAAAATAACATTTCAAATTTTTTTTCTAGTTTAACGACATAAAAAACTATCTCAAATGTTTTTCACCTTAATCCCCTAAATTAGGTCGTGTGGAAGCACCACAATGTAAATCGATATCTATTGCCGCTTTTATCTTATCTTCCCTTAAATCTATCATAATATAGACAAAATTAGCAGTATTACTAACTATGTAGTGAATAAATATTTTTTTCGCAATATACCCTTATATAACGCCTCCTGTAGCGAAGAATTTACAGTATAATAAACACATATATATACTATACCCAAAGTAATAGCTTTGAGGGGTGATTTTCGCCAAAAAAAGGGCAAAAACGGGGTAAAAAGGGCAAAAAGTTGGCAGAAAAGCAGTAAAAAGTGAGCAGATGTTCAAATTTTAACAAAGTATAAGTACCTAATAATCAAGTATAGGTTATAGTTTGTCCACGGGGTGGAGACAAAAGATGGTGATGAGATGTTAAAAAACAAACAAAAAAGGATAAAAGAGGGTAAAAAGTAGTATTAAGGGAGTCCCTATAAATAAGGTGTATGAATGAAACCTATAAATAAGGTGTAGGAAGTATACATATTAATAAGGTGTAAAAAGAGTACCTATAAATAAGGTGTAGTTAGTGTATATATTAATAAGGTGTATTCGTTATTATCGAATTGATAATAATAGCATATATACGAACTGCCAATATTGATGGAAAGGATATAGATATAAGAAGCAACTCACACGTATTATGATATGTGAGTTGCTAAAAATAAGTATACTGTGTTAATTAGTATTATTACATTGACATAGCTTCGTCTGGATAATCACTAATTATAGTATTACTGCGAACAAAGACCTTAGCATTATCATTAGCTGTAATTGTAGAATCATTGTTAGCATAAACTGATGAATTACCATAAGCAGTAACTGTTGATTTATCATTAGATATAACGGTTGAATTATCATTAGCATACACTTTTGCTCTTTTAAAAGCATAAACTTTAGTATTACCATTAG
>DZAZ01000102.1 GCA_022729755.1 Helicobacter cetorum
AATTTTCTTTGAGCAAAGCTTTATCAATTGGAGTATTACCCGCCACTTTATAAAAAATCATTAAAGTAACTATCAATCCAACAGTTAAAATAATAAATACTAAAGAGGCGAGTACTTTATTCATTACAATTTATCTCTTAAGACATCACCCAAAGTCATCTTGTCATCATTGCCATTAATCTCTTTTAGAGTATCTCTTTCTCTTTTTTTAGCCAATTTTTTTAAGCTCATTCTAACTCTATTTGCTTTTGTATCAATTAAAGTTAAAACTCCATCTATCTTATCGCCAATTTTTAAATCTTCAGGTTTTGTAGGATAAAGCTCTTCGCTTCTAATTAAAGCATCAACATCACTACCCTCAACATCAACAAATACACCAAAATCTTTGATATCTTTTATCGTTCCAGAGATAACATCTCCTATTTTATACTTTTGTGAAAATAGTTTGCTTGGAGAATCCATTAAATCTTTTCTATTTAGCGAAACTCTCTCTTTATCTTTATCGATTTTAGTAATTTTTGCCTCAACTATATCACCAATTTTTAAAATATCTTTACATCTTTTTGATTTTTCCCAAGTTGCATCTTCATTGTGAAGTAATCCCTCAATTTTATCTATTTGTACAAAAGCTCCAAATTCAGTCAATGTTGTAACAGGACCTTTTACAACATCTCCTTCTTTGTATTTATTCAAAAATTCTTCGAATGGTTTTGGTTGAAGAGTTTTTAGAGAAACTCTAAGTTTTCTATCATTTGGGTCAATTTCTATAACTTCTACATTAACTTTTTCGCCTAAAGTTAAGTAATCTTTTGGATGTTTTATGTTTTTATCCCAAGTAATCTCTGAAATATGTAAAAATCCCTCTGTATCATTTCCTAAATCAACAAAAGCACCATAAGGCTCGATATTAGAAATCATAACTTCTATAACATCACCCTTATCAAGCTCTTCTTTAATTTCATCCCAAGGGTCAGACATTGCCGCTTTTATAGATAAAAATAAGTGTTTTTTTACTTTATCATACTCAACTGCTTTAACTAAAACTGTCTCGCCCTCTTTATAAATTTTTGCTGGATTTACTGGACCCTTGAAACTAATTTCATTATAGTGAACCAATCCCTCCATTCCATCAACTTCAACAAACATTCCATAACTAGCGATTTTTTTAATTACACCTTCAATTGGTTCTTGTGCTGCTAAAATATCTTTTAAAACTTTTTTCTTTTTCTTTCGCTCATCTTCAAGTTGTTTTTTTCTTGAAATTACGATTGAATCGCTATCTTTATTGATTTTTACAACTTTAGCTTTAATAAATTTACCAATTGCATTTTTATCTTCGCCCTCTTTAAAAAGTGAAAGTGAACGAGGTAAGAAGAACTCTATATTATCAGCACTAATTACAACATAGCCACCCTTATTTTTTTTAACAATTTTACCCTCTACTAAAAAATCATCATCTTCGTTATGATTATTAATAAAATCTTTTACTTTTTGTTTAGAAAGTGCTTTTTTATACGAAACTATTGGCTTTTCATTCCTGAAACCAACTATTAAAACTGGTATTTTATCTCCAGTTTTAAATATAACTTCACCATTTTCATTTGTTATTTCAGCTAAATTTAAATGTCCCTCATTTTTTTGTCCAACATCTACAAAAGCATAGTTATCTTTTATCTCAACAATAATCCCTTCTATAACATTACTTCTGTCATTTTCTTTTAAAGACTCTTCAAGCATTGAAGCGAAATCTTCGCTTGTTCCGTCTAATACCTCTTTTTCCATAAAACCATCCTTTTATCAATTTTTTATGCTATTATACTTAATATTGCTTAATTTTTTCAATAATATCTGTTATTATCCAATCTGGTGTAGAAGCCCCTGCACTCACTCCACACAACTTTTTATTTTTAAACCACTCTTCTTTTAAATCCTCGCAACTTTCGACTAAATAACTTTGAGTATTTTTTTTGCAAATATCTAAAAGTTGTTTTGTATTTGATGAATTTTTACCTCCAATTACTAACATGATATCAACTTCAGCGGAAAGCTCCCTTGCTGCTTCTTGATTTTCAAATGTTGCATTACAAATTGTATTAAAAACTCTAACTTCTTTATGATTTTCGATTAAATAATTTACTATTTTTAAAAACTCTTCAATTTTTCTAGTTGTTTGAGATACAACGGCGATTTTTTCTTTTAATTTATACTTTTTAAGCTCATCAACACTCAAAATTACAATAGGATTTTTCGCATAACTCTTAACCCCTTTTACTTCAGGATGATTGCTATCTCCAAAAATCACAATTTCATAACCCTCATTACTCATCTCTTCACAAATTTGTTGAGGTTTTGTAACAAAAGGGCAAGTTGCATCTATTATTTTACTAGTTTTAGTTTTTAAAGTTTCAAACTCTTCTTTTGCAATTCCGTGAGTTCTTATAATCACAGAACTACCATTTTTTACATCATAAAGCGTATCTGCAATCGTAACATTGTAATTTTTTTCCAATCTATCTATCTCTTTTGGATTGTGAATTAATGGACCTAGAGTTGAAGAGTTAAGGTTTTCTTCAGCAATTTTAATAGCTCTTTTTACTCCAAAGCAAAAACCGTAATTTCTTGCAAATTTAACTTCCAAACTCTACCTTTGTAATTTTGCTTAAAATCTCAAAAAAGTTAGGAAATGAGGTCGAAATACACTCTATATCTTCAATTTGCATTCCACACCTTAATCCTGCAATTGCAAAACTCATTGCAATCCTATGGTCTCCAAAACTATCAATTTTAGCCTCTTTTAACTCTCCAGCAAACACTTCGTATCCATCTTCAAACTCTCTTGTTTTAATTGCACATTTCTCTAAATTTGTAACTACACTTTTAATTCTATCGCTCTCTTTTACTCGCAACTCTTTTGCATTTTTTACGATACTTTTACCTTTAGCTAAAGCAAAAGCGATTGAAAGTGCTGGAAGTTCATCAATTAACCACGAAATATTCTCACTTACTTCAATACCATTTAATTCACCACTCTCAACGATAATATCACCAATTGGCTCATAAATATTCTCTTTTTCTATAAATTCTACTTTTACACCCATTTTTTTTAAGATTTTAAAAGCTTCAACTCTAGTTGGATTTAGTGTTACATTTTTTAAAGTCACACTAGAATTTGGAATAATTGCACAAGCTAGTGCAAAGAAAAATGCACTTGATGGGTCAGCTGGAACTCTAATATCAAGTGGTTTTAAAGGTAAGCTTAGAGGTGAAATTGTAATTTTTAAACCATCAACCTTAATATCAGCTCCCATTCCTGTGAGCATTCTTTCAGTGTGGTCTCTTGTTAATTCAGGTTCGATGTATGTAGAAATTCCATCACTTCTAAGTCCAGCTAAAATTAAAGCACTCTTTACTTGTGCCGAAGCAATAGGACTTTCATAATTAAAACATTTTAATTTATCACCTCTAATTGCAAGTGGAGCTAAATCGCCATTTCTTCTACCATCGATTTTTGCACCGATACTTCTTAATGGATTTACAACTCTAGCCATTGGTCGTCTTTTTAAATATTCATCGCCAGTTAATATAAACAAGCCATTACTTGAGCTTAACAATCCACAAAAAAGCCTCATTGCAGTTCCAGAATTTCCACAATCTAAAATTTCGCTTGGTTCAATTATTGATAAAGGAGGAGTTATTTTTATAAACTCTTCATTTTTTTCTATTTTTGCACCTAATTTTTCCACGATAGAGAGAGTATTAAGAGTATCTTCAGCTTTTAAATAATTTTTAATAATTGATGGCTTATCACTAAAGAGTGAAAACATTGCACATCGATGCGAAATTGATTTATCTGAAGCTATATTTTCCACGATTAAATTAAAACTTTTTGCTTTAGTTATAGTAACTGAACTTTTCATCTTAATCCTATTTTTAGGCTAGTTTGTAAATATGTTAAAACTTTTTGTGTGAGCGAATTTATCTCTTCTTCTTCAAGAGTTTTAGAGTTTGATTGTAAAATCATTCTAATAGTTAAACTCATATTTTCTCCAAGTTCTTTACTTGTGTAAATATCAAGAGGAAAAACCTCTTTTAAAAGTTCTAAATTCAAAGAGTTAATCTCACTTCTAATCTTAAAAAATTCTAAATTTTTTGGAACAATTAAACTTAAATCCCTAGTACTTGCTTGAAATTTTGAAAATTCATGAGCTTTTTTTAAGTTAAAATTTATCTCTTTAAAATCAAGTTCAGCTATGAAAGTATCAGGTAAATCTAACTCTT
>DZAZ01000103.1 GCA_022729755.1 Helicobacter cetorum
TAATAACAAGCTCAATCTCTTTATTTAAATTTTTTGACACATCTCTTACAATTCGTTTAAATTTATTAAAAGTTTCGCCAATTTGCACCATTCTAATTTGCATAGCACTTTCTCTAATCTCTTCAACCATCAATGAAACAGTCGAAATTGACTCGCTAAGTTCAGTATTTTGCAAACTCATTGCTTGTTGCATAACATTTGCATTTGCAATAACAAGCTCTCCAATCATATTTATTAAATGGTCGATTTTATACGAGTCAACCCTAATTGAATTAGCTGGAGCAATTGCAGTTTGTGGTATTTGTTGAGGAGTTTTTGGTTCATTTTTAATCTCCTTTTTTTCTTTTGGAGTTTCACTACTTTTTATCTCTTTGATTTTTTCTTGAACATCAATAGTGCTTCCCTCTTGCACAAAATCAAACACATCAATTATCTCTTCTTTTGAAATATCACTCTTAAAATCTATCTCAAAACTAAGATAAAATTTCAGTGGTTCAAATTTATTAAATGATGGAATTTTTTCAGTTTGTGTTTGAAGATTTGAAATTTCACCCAAACTTCCCAAAAATGAGATAAAACTTTTTGGGTCCATTCCATCTTTTAGCACATTTGAGTGAAGTTTGAGTGAAATATGCCACTCTTTTAGCTTATTTTCTACCTCTTTTTTTGGTTCTTCTTTTTTAGCTTGAGGCTCTTCAACTTTTAAATAAACCTTTAATTTCTCTTCAAGTTCTTTTGTTTTAGCTGAAGTTGTTTCATCTGGAGAGTGTTTTGCACAAGCTAAATTGATTAAAGTTTCTATATGGTCTTTTGTATTTAAAAATAGCGAAATCATATCATCGTTGATATCAATTCGCTCATTTCTAACTTCATCAAAAAGATTTTCTAAAATATGAGTAAAACTCACTATAAAACCTATATTAAACATCCCAGCAGCACCTTTTATTGTGTGTGCAGCTCGAAATATTGAACCCATCGCTTCAGTTGAAAATCCACTGTTTTGAATTTCAATCAACCCATCTTCCATCGCTTGAAGTTGCTCAAAACTCTCAACTCTAAAATCTTCAATCATATTATCATCAAATTCAAATCCACCCATAATTACTCCTAAACAAAATAATTTTGCAAATTATAAAAATCAATTAACTCTTTTACTTTAGAATTAAAATTTATATTTAGTGTTTTCTCGTTCTCTTTGGCATACTTTTGCAAAGATAGAAGTAGCTGAACTCCAGAAGTATCACAATCGCTAATGTGCTCTAAATTTAACTCAAGCTTATGACAATTATTCAATTCCGCCTCCAAAAGAGAAAAAATTTCCTCTATTTTTTGGATACTAAGCTCATTTTCACTCAAACTTATAAAACAAGTTTCATCGTGTTTATTTATCTTCATACTAAAACTTTACATTGTAAGTTTTGCAACAGCCATAAGTAGCTTTGCTTCATTAAAAGGCTTAACTATCCAAGCTTTCGCCCCAGCTTCCCTCTTGCATCATCAACTCTTGTTGAGATTCAGTTGTGAGCATAACTACTGGAGTGAATTTATAAGTTTCGATAGTTTTAAGTTTTATCAAAAACTCAATTCCATTCATCGTAGGCATATTCACATCACTAATAATCAAATCAACTCTCTGACCATTTAACTGCTCAAGTGCTGAAAGCGGCTCTTCAGCTTCCAATACTTTATACCCAGCACCTTCAAGTGCCTTTTCACGGTTATTCTGATGATATTAGAATCATCAACTATCATAATTATTTTTGACATTTTTTACTCCTTTTTTATAAATTGCATTAATTTTGAGTGTAGAAAGAGTCATAATACTCTTTAAAAGCTATCGCATCCATAGGTTTTGCAAAATGGTATCCTTGTACTTCATTGCACCCAAAATTACTGATTAGTTTTAATATATCTTGATTTTCTACCCCTTCTGCAATTGTTTTTAGATTGAGATTTTTCGCCATTTGAATAATTGTTTGGACAATAATTGCATCTTCTTGGTCTTTTAGTATATCTTGAACAAATGATTTATCAATTTTTAGTTTATCCACAGCAAAGCGTTTTAGGTATGCCAAACTTGAATATCCAGTTCCAAAATCATCTATTGAGAGTTGTAATCCAAGGGCTTTTAAATTTCTTACAGATTGAAGTATATTATCCACATCGTGCATTATAATTGACTCAGTGAGTTCTAACTCTAAGAGTTTAGGGTTTATTTTGTGTCTATTAATAGCATTTTTTATAACATCTTCCAAATTCCCTCGTTTAAATTGTATTGCTGAAATATTTACTGCAACGGTAATTTCAATCCCCATTTCAGACCAAATAGAGGCTTGTCTACATGCTTCTTCGATGACCCATTGACCTATTGAAACTATCAATCCACTACTCTCTGCAATTGGAATAAAATTTATAGGTGGTATCATTCCAAGTTTTGGATGTTTCCATCTAATTAGTGCCTCTACTCCGCTTATAGTGTTTGTGGATAAATCTATTTGAGGTTGATAAAATAGAACTAATTCACTGTTTTGTAGTGCTTTTTTGAGGTCGTTTTTGATTGTAAATTCACCCATTAGATGATGGTTCATTTTTGCATTATAAAAACAGTAATTATTTTTGCCAATCTCTTTTGCTCTATACATAGCAGCATCTGCATTTTGCAAAAGCACTTCAAATGTATCCCCATTCTCTGGATATATGGCTATGCCGATAGAACCTGATAGGCTAATTGTGTGAGTTGCAATCTCAAGTGATTTTTCCAACTCTTGTAAAAGTTTTTCGGCGATATGAGATACATCTTCAAGATTTTTAACATCAGATAAAATTATCAAAAACTCATCACCACCTTGTCGGCTAATAGCATTATTCTCATTTATATACTTACACTCACTTAGGCGAAATGCAATGATATTTAACATAATATCCCCAACAGAATGACCTAAAGTGTCGTTTATCGTTTTAAATCCATCTAAGTCTATAAATATAAATGCTACTTTCGTCTTATTATGTTTTGCATTGGCTATAATTTGTTTTGCCCTCTCTTTAATAAGAACACGATTGGGTAGTCCCGTTAGTGCATCGTGATTTGCCAAAAACTCCACTTTTTTCTCAATAGCTTTCAAGTCTGAAATATCTTGGACTGTTCCAAAAGTACGAATAGGTTGGTTAAATTCATCATAAACTGTCTGACCAATTTCATGGACATATTTTACTTTTCCATCACTCATCAAAAGACGATGTGTTATATCGTAAGGAGTTTTATTTTTTAGAGATTTATTAAATTCAGTATCAATTTTAACACGGTCATCAGGATGTATAACATTTAAAAAATTCTCATACGATGGTTTAAAACTATTTGGATTTAGTTCAAAAATGCGATAAATCTCATCCGACCAATATAAATCTAATGTTGGAAATTCAAGCTCCCAATTTCCAATTTTTGCTATTTTTTGTGCCTCTCTCAAACCAGCTTCACTTTTTTTAAGTTTTGTCTCTATCTCTTTTTTCTCACTAATATCTCTACTCATTGCAAGATTATAGGCTTTACCATCAAATTCAAAATAGTGGGCAATCACATCAACTGGATAAATTCGCCCACTTTTTGTACGATGTCTTGTCTCTATATTTAGATATTTATTAACTTTTATACTCTTCATATGTTGAAGCCAAAGTTCTGGTGTAAAATCAGGGTCTATATCCCAAACTCTCATACACAAAAGCTCCTCTTTTGAGTATTCAAGAGTTTTGTATGCAGTATCGTTGATATATATAAATTTTGCTGTATCAAAATCCATAATATAAACCGACTCTGAAGATAAATTTATTGAATATTTAAGCATATGAAGCAGCATCTTTTCTATTTCTTTTGAGTCTTTCATTTTTTTCCCTCTATATTTTCATCAAAAGAAAAACATACTATCATCATCTGTAACTTCCTCTTCCTGTTTTTTTTCATCTGAAATATAATTTTCAATATGTAAACAATTATTTAAAAGTGAATCATCTAAATAGTGAATATCAAGTAAATTTTGTTTTATAAATATGTTCTCTTTCCAATTTTTTAAATCTAGCACCATCATATAAATATAATCTAAAAAAGTTTTACTATCTTGGTTTATTTTCTCTAAATCTATATTTTTAATATTATCTATTAATGAGTTAATAGCATTTTTTATGGTATCAAAAGAGGTTAGTTTATTAGACTTCTTTCAAAACTAAAAAATTTGGGTAAAATAAGTGTATGAGTAAATATG
>DZAZ01000045.1 GCA_022729755.1 Helicobacter cetorum
TTACCTCTATTTCTCCACTTTGTTGTTGTAAATTTTTAATTGTTAATGAAATTTCATTAGTTGCTTTTTGAGTTCTTTCAGATAATTGTCTAACTTCATCGGCTACAACTGCAAATCCTCTTCCGTGTTCTCCAGCACGAGCAGCTTCAATTGCAGCATTGAGTGCTAGTAAATTTGTCTGTTCAGCTATATCTTTGATTAAATTTATAATTGAAGTGATACTACTTACATTATCATTTAGTGAGCTAATTGAAGAGTTTGTTTCATTTGTTAAAAGTGTTAATTTTTGTAACTCTTCACTTAAATTTTGTATCTCTTTGTAAGTATGATTAGTATTTTTTGAAACTTCAACCATTTTAACAGCTATCTCTTTTGATTGAGTATTAACTATATTAATATCCTTTGAAATAATATCTAAACTTCCCCTAATCCCGCCAATTGTATCAACTTCATTTGCGATTTTACCTCGTGTTTGATGGATTACATCGCCCTTCATAGCCTCAATTGCTTTATTAATTATTTGCGATGTGCTATTAAATTCATTATTTAATCCTTCACTAAAAATAGTTCGATGAAGAACTCCTTTGGTAATTTGTTCAATTGCATTTCTAGATTCTCTTAAAATTACCTCAACTTGGTCTAACATATCATTGATTGCCCAAGCAATTTTTCCATCTAATGTTTCATCATCATCAATTGAAATTCTTGAAGATAACTTACCTCTGGAAGCATCTTGTACAACTTCTAATATATAATTTAAAGTCGCATTTTTTTCTTTTTTTTGAGGAATTATTAAAATCAAAAGTAAAAGAGTGGCAAAAATTTCAACAATTAAATATTGATTTATAACTATCACATAAATAAGTAGTGCTACAAAAAGTAACGAAATAAGAATTAATTTAAGATTTCCCTTTAGAAAATTACTATCTAACATTTTAAGCTCTTTGTAAATTAAAAACAAATTCATCATAACTTAAATCATTTTGTTTTAAGTAGCTAAATAATAATTCACCTGAAGCCTTCATTCCTCCGCTGTTCTCTTTCTCTTTTAAAAGTTTATAAATTGGCTCAACTGCTTCAATAGCTTTTTTTGTAGGTTTTCTTCTAAATGAAGTGTAACCGATAATATTACCTTTTGAATCATAATCTGGTGTAATATAGGCAAAAACCCAATAGTGTCCACCATTTCTTCTCAAATTTTTTACAAATCCAAAAAATTCTTTACCAGTTTTAACTGTATCCCAAGCCAATTTAAATGCAACTTGAGGCATATCAGGATGTCTAATTAAATTGTGATTTGCACCTAAAAGTTCAGATTTTTTATAACCACTCATCTCTACAAAAATTCTATTGCAATATGTAATAAAGCCCTTAGTATCTGTCTTTGAAACAATAAAATCATTTGAACCCATTACTTTTTCATCATTTACAATATTTTTTGGAGCATCGTTTTTATTTAATTTACTTCCCATTTTATTACCTTTTATTAATTTTCGTAATTTTTTTAAGCTTTGCATTTTATAAAAAAAGAGTTAAAAAATATATGTTTTTATCAAAAATTTTATTATCATTAATATTTTATATAATTAAATGAAATAAAATATAATTTTTTATACTTTTAAGTATACTTATTTTAATTATAATTTAAAATTAATTATAAAACATTTGCAAAGCATCAAAAGCCGATTGAACTTCCCGTTTAAAAACTAAAAATAGACTTGTAAGCGAAGCTGTAAGAATTAAAAATCCTAAAAATATTTTAACAGGAAAACCAATAACTAACAGGTTAAATTGTGGATTTGTCTTCATAATCATACCAAAAATTATATCAGCTAAAAGTGATAATGCTAAAATTGGAAAAGCTAAAACAAAACCTATAATAAAAAAGTTAGCTAATGCTTTATTTAAATACCTAACAATATTGTCAGTAAAAGAGAATTCTCCTAGTGGTAAATTAATTAGCGAATCATAGACAAAAAGTAAAATAAGGTGATGTCCATCAAATTGCAAAAAAATCAAAAGTCCTAAAAGTCCTAACATTTGCCCTATTATTGGGGTTTGAGTTTGAGTTAATGGGTCCATCACACTAGCCATTGAAAATCCCATAACAAAGGAGATTAACTCACCTGCAAAATTAAGTAAAAAAAAGACTATTTTTAAAATTAATCCACTAATAAACCCAAAAGTTAATTCAGCCACAACAGCAATCATAATTGAATTTATGTCAAAATTCACATTTGTAGCTGGTATCATTGGAAAATAAATTACACTTAAATAAAATGCTAAAGCAGCTTTTACACTATTTGGAATTGTTATGTAGCTAAAAAATGGAAAAAAAGCTAATACTGCCGAAAGCCTGATAAATAATAAGAAAAAACTTAATACATTTTCTTCCTTTAAAAAAGGAATAATATCCATCATAATTTAATTAACTCTTTGTTTTCTAATCTATAAACCAAGTCGCATTTACTAGCAAGTACCTCATCGTGAGTAACCAAAAAAAGTGCCGAATTATTCTCTTTTATATATCCAAAAATCATATCCATAACATCGTGGCTTGTCTCTTTATCCAAGTTTCCCGTTGGTTCATCTGCAAAAATAACTTTAGGCTTTTTAGTTAAAACTCTAGCAATTGAAACTCTTTGTTGTTGTCCACCCGAGAGTGTTCCAATTTGTTGATTTATCACTTTTTCAATTTTTAATTTTTCTAAAATATTTTTATCGATTGATTTCGTACCTAAAATCGAAGCTACTTCTAAATTTTCAACTCCACTAAAACCACGAAATAGATAGTGAGATTGAAAAATAATTCCAAAAAGTTCTCGTCTTAATTTTAAAAGTTCTTTCTCTTTGATTGTATATAAATCGTTATTTTGAAATATTACTTCACCACTCTTTGGTTTTAATAAACTCGATAAAATATGAAGTAAAGTTGATTTTCCACTTCCACTTCTACCTATAATTGCAATTGAGCCTCGTTCTTTTATATTTAAATTGACATTTTCAAAAAGTGGATACTCATAAGAGTGCGATAAATTTATAGTTTTTAACATTTTTATCTCTTTTAAAAATCAAATATATCATCTAAAACTTCATTTTGTGAATTAGATGGAGTGATGAAATTTGAAATCATATTTGCATTTGAAATAATAGAACTATCCAAAAAGTCAATACTAGGAGCTCCATCGTAAAATAATTTCTTAATCCAAATTAATAAATCTTTATTAAATGCTTCACAAAGCTGACCTATATCTTTTGATTTTTCTTTAAATGTTTCTATATTACTTTCAATATCTTTAGAGAGTGTAATTAAAGCCGAAGCAATCGCATAAGTTTCATTATAAGTGCTTAAAATTTTAGAAAAACTATTAATATAATTTGCAATTTGAATAACCTCCTCATCTTGTAAATTAGAATTTCCAACCAACATCATCATACTTTGAAGTTCGTGTGCAATCGCTTCAAGCTCCTTTATATCAGCACTATCAATAAAATCAAACACTTCAAAAATATCATCACTTTTTTTAATTTCAACTTTTTGAGGAGTTATCTCTTTGTTCTCTTCAATTTTAGCAAACTTAAAAGTAACTTTGTCATCTTCAATTTTATACTCTCCAAAAGTATAATTTTTAGAAATTATCTTCTCTACAATATTTTGATTTAAAAGTTTGATATTATTCATTGTAAAATATAAAAAGTTTTCACTCTCTTCAACTGTTATTTCAAAGTGATATTTTAATTTTACTTGAAAAAGCCCAAGTCCATACAAAACTCTAATTAAATCACTCAATCTATCTCTATATTTAGAACTCTCTTCAAATAAATAATAATCCCAAAATTCCGAAAGTGTTAAATCATTTGTAATAATAAAGCTTAATCTTCTTGAGTAAATTTTATTATCAATTAAATTGATAGCTTGTGCATTAAATTTCTTATGTTTTCTACTTTCGCTTAAGCTTAAATAATGCCCTAATCTCTTTCTAAAAATATCTTCATTAATTGGTTTAGTTATGTAATCTTCTGCCCCATTTTGCAAAATTTTATTTTTGCTTATATCATCATCAAGTGCTGAAACAGCAATAATCATCGTCTCTTTTTTTGCAAATTCTCTAATTTTTTTTGTTGCTTCAATACCATTCATATTTGGCATCATAATATCCATAAAAATCAAGTCAAAATTGTCATTTTCGCAAATTTCAACAGCCTTCAATCCATCTTCAGCTTCGCCAACTTCAAGTTCTATATTATTATCCTCACTCCAATCATCTAACATATATTTGATAGTAGAGCGATTTGTTTTGCTATCATCAACTATTAAAATTTTTTTCATAAATCCACCCACCTTAGATTATTTAATAATTTCTGTTCCTATTCCATCTTGAGTAAAAAGTTCAAGCAAAATCGAATGCTCAACTCTTCCATCAATAATATGGGCTTTTTCAACTCCATTTTTAACAGCTTTAAGACAAGAATCGACTTTTGGTATCATTCCTCCTATAATTACTCCACGATTTTTAAGCTCTTCAACTTCAACTTCACTCAAACTATTTAACAACTCTTTATTACTATCCAAAACTCCAGCAGTATCAGTCAAAAATAAAACTCGCTTTGCTTTTAGTGCAATTGCAACTTCACTCGCAGCTACATCAGCATTAATATTAAATCCAGCATGTCCAGCTTCACTACTTGCACTAACTGGAGCAATTACGGGAATAAATTTTTCATCAATTAAATTATTTAAAACTTCAGCTTTTACATTTGTAATAACTCCAGTTAATCCAAACTTGCCACCATCTTTTGCAATTGCTTCTATAAAATTTGCATCTTTTCCACTAATTCCAATCGCTTTTGCACCCGTATGATTTAATAGTGAAACTATTTCTTTGTTTATTTCACCACTTAAAACCATTTCAACTATTTTCATAGCTTCTTCACTTGTAACTCGCTGACCGTCTATAAATTCACTTTTAATTTGAAGTTTATCGAGCAATTCTGTAATTCTAAATCCACCACCGTGAATTATGACGGGTTTTATCCCAACTAAATACATAAGCATAATATCTTCGGCAAATTTAGCTTTTAATTCTGGATTTACTTGAGCCGAACCACCATATTTTATAACCACAGTTTTACCGTAAAACTCTTTCATAAAAGGCAAAGCTTCAAGTAAAGTTTTAGCAGTATTTATTTTTTGTTGCATAAAATTCCTTTATTTTTTTTCTCTTTTTAAAAGTGGTAATCGCCAATTGTTGTAATAAGCAACCAATCGTAACATTAAACCTAAAATAAAAACAAAAACTATAACTTTATCACCACTAAAATTAAACATATGTAAAAAATAGAGTGAAATTGAAATTAATACTGAAACAATACCATAAAAATCGCTTACTAATATAAAAGGAACTTCATTTATTAACATATCCCTAATTATTCCTCCACCAACGGCAGTTAATAAACTAAGTAGTATCACTCCAAAAAAGTTAAGTTCAAATTCAAGTCCAATCAATGCACCAGTAATACTAAATGAAACAAGTCCGATAGAATCGCTAATAATAAAAAGTGTTTTTCGCTCAATATTATGTTGTTTATATAATTTAAAGATGATTGCAAAAATAATCGTCAAAAGCACAACTATTGATGGAAGTGAGTGAGTGAAAGAGTAAGGTAGCTTATTTACTATCACATCTCTTATAATCCCACCACCAAGTGCTGTTAAAAATGAGAGTAAAATAATCCCTAAAATATCAAGTCCTTGTCTTGAGGCTATCAAAAATCCATTTAATGCAAATGAGATAATTCCTATCAAATCTGTTATGTGTAAAATACTCATATTCATTTTTTCCTAAATAAAATATAACCAAGCGATTAAAATTAAAGGGGCAAAAATTCCAACGATTAAACCAATTTTTAAAAAATCTTTTGTGTGCAATTTTCCATTTGCATAAATAATTGCATTTGGTGGTGTTGAAATAGGTAAAGCCATTGCTAAAGATGCACTTAATGCCACTGCTACAACTGCACTTTGAGTATTTTCTGTACTTAGTGTTGTGACGATTGCTACCACAATTGGCAACATAATATTTGTAGCTACTGTGTGGCTCATAAAGTTTGAAATAGTTATAATTAAATAAGAAAAAATTAAAGTTATCCATAAAACTGAATGTCCATCTGTTGAAATTAAAGAGGCAAACCAAACATCAAGTCCAGTTTTTGAAACTGCAAATCCAAGACTAAGTCCTCCAATTATTAAAATAATCACATCCCATCTAAGTTTTCTAATATCTTCAGCATCAATAATTCCAAAAAGTGTAAAAGCAACTATCGGTAAAAGTGATACAACTGTGGTTGGAATGTGATGAAGTGGACCTGTTAACCAAAGCAAAATAGTAATACTAAAAATTAAAATTACGATTTGTTTTTTCCAACTTGGGATTGTTGGAACTTTTGAGAATATTTTTGTTGAATCATCAAAATGTTCAACCTCTTTTAAACTATCTAAATTAATAAAAGGCTCATTTGAAGGATAAAGTCTTAAGATAATAAATCTTAAAATTAAAGTAATAATAATTGCTGGTGGAAGTGCTAATATCATCCAACCAATAAAACTAGGTGCATTATCTCCAAGCATTCCAACGGCTATTGCATTTGGTGGAGTTCCGATTATAGTTGCCATTCCGCCGATATTTGCACCAACCATAATAGATAGTAAAAGTGCTTTTTTAAATGGATTATCCTCTTTTATTGTCAATAAAATAGGGGCTAAAATAGTCATCATCATCGCTACAGTTGCAGTGTTTGACACAAACATAGATAGTGTAAAAGTGATTGCAATAAGTCCACTTAAAATATTTTCAGGTTTTTCGCCAACAAAAAATAGAACTCTTTTTGCAAGCCACAAATCAAGTTTTGTTTTTGAAGCAGCTTCAGCCATAATAAATCCAGCCAAAAATAAAAAAACTAGCGGATTTGACCACGGTGCGAGATATATTTGCCACTCTTTAGCTCCACCTTCAAAATCAAAATCGTGAAAACCAAGAAGTATAATCTCAAGCCCAATAACCAAAAGTGCAACCGCAAAAGCTGGAATCGCTTCACTTATCCAAAGCAAAGCCGCAAAAAGTAAAATAAAAAGAGTATAAACTCCATCTTGAGAGAGTGAATAAGTCGGAAGAAAAGCAATAGCAAAAGATATAATAAATGAGATAAAAAATGCACTAAAAACGAATTTTAGTGATATGTGATAAGTTTCATCCAACAATTTTTTGATATATACTCTAGTATCAAGCATAAATTAGACCCCTAAATTTTTGATTTTTATTAATGTCTGTTTTTATAAGAATTAGTTTTGGAAGATTTATAAATAAAATGGTATGCCCAGAGGGAGTCGAACCCACGACCTACAGGACCGCAACCTGTTGCTCTATCCAGCTGAGCTATGGACACTTATTTGAAGAAAAAAAACGAAAATAAAAAGAATAAATTATCCATTTCTCTTTTTAATTATCTCTTCTTGAATATTTCTAGGAACCTCTTCATAGTGGTCAAATTCCATAGAGTAACTAGCTCTACCTTGAGACATACTTCTAAGGTCAGTTGAGTATCCAAACATTTCTGATAATGGAACCATTGCATTTAAGATTTTAGTACCCATCCTATCATCCATTGAAGACATTTGTCCTCTTCTTCTATTTAAATCACCAATTACATCACCCATATAATCTTCAGGTGTTTCAACTTCAACTTTCATAACAGGCTCAAGAATTACAGGATTTGCTTTTCTAGCACCCTCTTTAAATGCCATAGAAGCTGCTAATTTAAATGCCATCTCACTTGAGTCAACATCGTGGTAACTTCCATCATAAAGTGTAACTTTCATATCTTCTATTTTATAACCAGCTAAAACACCGTTTTGCATTGCCTCTTGAACACCTTTGTCAACAGCAGGAATATATTCTCTAGGAACCGTCCCACCTTTAATTGCATCAACAAATTTATATCCACTACCAGCAACTTGCGGTTCGATTTTAATAAATACGTGTCCATACTGACCTCTACCACCAGATTGTTTAGCATATTTATACTCTTGGTCAACTGCGGTTTTAATAGTTTCTCTATATGCAACTTGTGGTTCACCAACTTGAGCTTCAACTTTAAACTCTCTTTTCATTCTATCAACTAAAATTTCAAGATGAAGTTCACCCATTCCAGAAATAATAGTTTGACCTGTTTCTTCATCTGTTTTTACTTGGAAAGATGGGTCTTCTTCAGCTAATTTTGAAAGAGCAATACCCATTTTTTCTTGGTCAGCTTTAGTTTTTGGCTCAACTGCAACTGAAATTACAGGAGCAGGAAATTCCATTCTCTCCAAAATTGTATTATCACCTTCAGAACAAAGTGTATCACCAGTTAAACTATATTTAAGTCCAACTACAGCACCTATTTCACCAGCATAAATTTCTTTGATTTCTTCTCTTTTATTTGCATGCATTTTGAGAAGTCTTCCAATTCTCTCTTTTTTACCTTTTGTAGAGTTATAAACATAACTTCCACTTGATAAAATTCCTCTATAAACCCTAACAAATGTTAATTGCCCAACAAATGGGTCAGTCATAACTTTAAATGCAAGTGAAGCTAATTTCCCCTCATCACTAGATTGAACAATAATTTCCTCGTCAGTATCACCGTTAATACCTTTAATATTAGAAACTTCAGTTGGTGCTGGAAGATAATTAACAACTGCATCAAGTAAAGTTTGAACACCTTTGTTTTTGAAAGAACTTCCACAAAGCATAGGAATCATTGTCATATTATGACAACCTTTTTTAACTCCTGCCATAATCTCTTCACTAGTAAGTGAACCTTCAGCAAAATATTTTTCCATTAATGTTTCGCTAGTTTCAGCAACAGCTTCCATTAATTTCTCTCTATATTCTTTTGCTTTTTCTTGAAGTTCTGCAGGAATATCGATTATATCGTATTTTGCACCCATCGATTCATCATTCCAAACAATGGCTCTCATTTCAATTAAATCAATAACACCTTTAAAATTATCTTCTGCACCAATTGGAATTTGAATTGGAACTGGATTAGCTTTTAATCTATTTTTAATTTGCGATTCAACTGCATAAAAATCGGCACCGATTCTATCCATTTTATTTACAAAAACGAATCTTGGAACACCATATTTATTTGCTTGTCTCCAAACTGTTTCAGATTGAGGTTGAACTCCACCAACAGAACAAAATACAACAACAGCACCATCAAGTACTCTCATACTTCGCTCAACTTCAATTGTAAAATCAACGTGTCCTGGAGTGTCTATGATATTAATTTGATGTTCATCCCAAAAACAAGTTGTAGCAGCAGAAGTAATTGTAATACCTCTTTCTTGCTCTTGCTCCATCCAATCCATTGTAGCAGCACCATCGTGTACTTCACCAATTTTATGTGAAACACCCGTATAAAAAAGAATTCTTTCAGTAGTTGTAGTTTTACCAGCATCAATATGTGCAGCAATACCTATGTTTCTTACCTTTTCAATAGGCGTTTTTCTAGCCATAGATTATCCTTAATTTAAAAAGTTATAAATATAATTTTGGAAGTATAATGAAGAAAAGAAATCAAGCTGATTTCTTACCATCGGTAATGCGCAAAAGCTTTATTAGCTTCAGCCATTTTATGAGTATCTTCTTTTTTCTTAAAAGCATTTCCTCTTGAATTTGCAGCATCAAATAATTCATTTGCAAGTTTATCAACCATAGTTCTTTCGTTTCTTTTTCTTGCAGCATCAATTAACCATTTAATAGAAAGTGATTGTTGTCTTGCAACTCTAACTTCAACAGGAACTTGATATGTAGCCCCACCCACTCTTCTACTCTTTACTTCAACTAAAGGCTTAATATTTTCAATTGCTTTTTCAAAAACTTCAAAGCCTTTGTCTTCGCCTTTTTGTTCAACTTTTTCTAATGCACCATATAAAATCTTTTCGGCAACACTTCTTTTACCATCACTCATAATTTTATTAATAAATTTTGTAACAACTTTACTACTATGAATTGGGTCAGGTAATACCTCTCTAACAGGAGCCTTTCTTCTTCTCATTTAATTTTTCCTCTTATTTTTTAGCTTTTTTAGTTCCATATTTACTTCTTGAAACTTTTCTATTTGCAACACCAGCAGTATCTAATGCACCTCTAACGATATGATATTTAACCCCAGGTAAATCCTTAACCCTTCCACCTCTAATTAAAACAATAGAGTGTTCTTGCAAATTATGACCCTCTCCTGGAATATAACTAATAACTTCAAATCCACTTGTTAATCTAACTTTTGCAACTTTTCTAAGTGCCGAGTTTGGTTTTTTAGGAGTTGTAGTGTAAACTCTTGTACAAACACCTCTCTTTTGTGGACACTTAACTAATGCAGGAGATTTAGACTTTTTAATAACCTTCTTTCTCTCTCTTCTTACCAATTGATTTATAGTAGGCAAATTATTTCCTTTCTTACATAAATGTTACATGTTTTTATAACCTGCAAATTAATCAGGTATTCTATTAAATTTAAGCTAAAAAATAGTTTAAATTAAGTAAATTTTAATTTTTCTATCTTAGCTTGAAAATTTAATCTTTTTCTCTTTGTAAATTCCAGTACCACTAGGTATCATTCTACCTAAAATTACATTTTCTTTTAAATCTTCCAGATAATCAACTTTTGCAGCAATTGCAGCTTCAGTTAATACCTTAGTAGTCTCTTGGAATGATGCTGCTGAAATTATACTATCACTTCCAACAGCAGCTCTAGTGATACCAAGTAAAACAGGTTCAGCAATAGCAGCTTCGCCACCTAATTTTAATATTCTTTCATTTTCTTCACGGAACTTTCTTTTACTAATAAGGTCACCTATAATGAAATTTGTATTTCCACTATCTACTATTTTTACTTGTCTAAGCATTTGAGATAAAATTACTTCAATATGTTTATCAGAGATATTAACCCCTTGTTTACGGTAAACTTGTTGGACTTCGCTTACAATATAATAATGAAGGGCTTTTTCTCCTAAAATTCTTAAAATATCGTGACTTGAAACAATCCCATCAGTTAATCTCTCACCTGCATGAACAAACTCATTATTTCTAACTAAGATTTTTTTACCTTTATCAACTAAATATTCAGTTAATTGTCCAGATTTAGTAGTAATTAAAATTCTATCTTTTCCTCTTAAAGGTTTTCCAAAACTGATTACTCCATCAACTTCAGCAATAAGTGCAGGTGATTTTGGTCTTCTTGCTTCAAAAAGTTCACTAACTCTTGGAAGACCTCCCGTAATATCCCTCGATTTTGTAACAGCTTTTGGAGTTTTTGCGATAATAGTTGCTTTTGAAATTGTTACACCATCATCCACAAATATAGCACTCTTTGCATCAAGTGAGTATCTTAGCACTTCATCATCACTTGTCGCAATTAAAATACTTGGCTTATAATTTGATGGAAAATACTCATTAATTACAAGTCTTGTTTGTCCAGTTAACTCATCAACTTGTTCAGTTGCAGTAATTCCAGCAATAATATCTTCAAATTTAACAACTCCATCTCTTTCAGCAATTGTAGGATTTGTATATGGGTCCCATTCAGCAATTACAATATGCTCATCAACTACTGGTTTTGAAATTATAGAGTTAGCCTTAACTTCAGCATCATCACCTATTAAAATTTCACTTCCTCTAGCGATATAATGTCTAATTGCCTCTCTATCATCCTTATCAGCTATTACGGCAAAAATACCTTTTTCAGAAATTTTATCCCCAACTTTTATATTATGATTTCTCTCTAAATAATCCTCTTTTAATTTATAATATTTTACAACTCCACTTGCATAAGCTTTGATTTTTTGAGTAATAGGCTCACCATCTTTAACTTTAAGCTCAGCTCCAAATGGAACCCTATTTGGAACATTCCACCCACTTTTAATGATTTCAACTATACTATCATTTTCTTCAACAAAATCACCATCTCTAAATGGAATAAAAAGTTTACCCTCAATTTTACCTCTAACTCCAGCAAGTTCATTCGGTTTTGCAACATCACTTTTTCTAATTGAGTATCTTTTGACTTTATCATCTTTAGAAATTGAAATTATAACTTCATCATAAATTGTTTCAATTTTAAAAATTCCACTAAATGGAGATTTTATTTTTGGCTCAACAACTAAAACGGCAGCATTTCTTCTATTTGCAACTAACTCTTTTGCATCTTTAGATTTATAAGTTTGCATATTATAATATCTTATGAAACCTTCTTTATCAGCAATAATTTGTCGCTCTTCTTGAGTTGAACCAGCAATTCCACCTGTATGAAAAGTTCTAAGTGTAAGTTGAGTTCCAGGTTCTCCAATTGATTGAGCTGCTAAAATTCCAAGTGCTTCACCAGGACGAACGATATTACCTTCACCTAAATTTAAACCATAACATTTTGCACAAGTCCCAACTTGCATTTTACAAGTAATTGGTGTTCTAATGACAACAGATTTAATTCCAGCTTCTTTAATGCTTTTTGCTTGTTCCTCATTTAGCATTGTGCCTTCATTAAATAATATCTCATTTGTTAGCGGGTCAATCACATCTTCAGCTATTACTCTTCCTACAATTCTCTCTTCTAGTGCTTCGATTAATTCACCACCGACTGTAATATCAGTTATTTCAACGCCTTCGTGAGTTCCACAATCATCTGCTATAACCCTTACATTTTGTGCAACATCAATTAATTTTCTAGTTAAATACCCAGCATTTGCAGTTTTAAGAGCGGTATCAGCTAAACCTTTTCTAGCACCGTGAGTTGAAATAAAGTACTCTAAAACATTTAAACCTTCTTTAAAGTTTGAAATAATAGGAGTTTCAATAATACTTCCATCAGGTTTTGCCATAAGTCCTCGCATTCCTGCAAGTTGTCTAATTTGAGCAGCACTACCTCTAGCTCCAGAATCAGCCATCATATAAATTGAATTAAAACCTTTTTTATCATTTTCAATTAAATCCATCATTCTTTTAGCAACAATATTATTTGTATCTTGCCAAACATCGACAATTTTATTATATCGCTCTTGTTCAGTTAAAAGTCCAGCCGAAAACTGTTTTTGTATCTCTTTTACTCTAGTTTTTGCACTATCTATAAAGTCTTGCTTATCTTTAGGTACTATAATATCAGCTGCCGAAATTGAAATTCCAGCTTTAGTTGCATATTTAAAACCCATATTTTTCAAATCATCTAAAAATCCTGCTGTTATTTCAATTCCACCATTTTCATTTTTATAAATAAAATCAATTAATGCCCCAATATCTTTTTTCTTTAAAATTTTATTCCATAAATTTTCAGGTACAAAATCAGGTAAAATTGATTTTAAAATAAGTCTTCCAACTGTCGTATGAATAATTCTACCATTCAACAAAGTTTTAATATCAGCATGTAAATCAATGGCATTATGCTCAAGTGCAATCAAAACTTCATCTACATTTGCAAATAGTTTATGAGAACCTTTAACATCATCTTTTTGAAGCGATAAATAATAAAGCCCTAAAATCATATCTTGAGATGGAACAACAACAGCTTTACCACTTGCAGGAAGTAAAATATTCATAGAACTAAGCATTAATACTTTACATTCAGTAATTGACTCTTGACTTAAAGGAATATGAACAGCCATTTGGTCACCATCAAAATCAGCATTAAAAGCTGAACAAACAAGAGGATGAAGTTGTATAGCTTTTCCATCAATTAAAACTGGGTGAAATGCTTGAATTGAAAGTTTATGAAGTGTTGGAGCACGATTTAGCATAATTGGATAATTCTCAACTACTTCTTGTAAACACTCCCAAACCTCATTTGAACGAGACTCGATTATTTTTTTAGCAGCTTTTAAAGTTGTTGCATAACCTTTCTCTTCAAGTTTAGCTAATAAATGAGGTTTAAAAAGCTCTAATGCCATAGTTTTTGGAAGTCCGCATTGGTCCATTCTTAAGTTTGGGCCAACAACAATAACACTTCTTCCAGAAAAATCTACCCTTTTTCCAAGTAAATTTTGTCTAAATCGCCCTTGTTTACCTTTAATGATTTCACTTAAAGATTTTAAAGGTCTCTTATTTGCACCCTTAACTGCATTCGAACTTCTACCATTATCAAAAAGTGCATCAACCGCCTCTTGAAGCATTCTCTTTTCATTTCTAATAATAATTTCAGGTGCATCAAGTTCAACTAATCTTTTTAATCTTTGATTTCTATTGATAACTCTTCTGTATAAGTCATTAACATCACTTACAGCAAATTTTCCACCATCAAGTGAAACCAAAGGTCTAAGGTCAGGTGGTAAAACTGGAAGAACAGTAAGCATCATCCATTCAGGACGATTTCCAGAATTTAAAAAACTCTCAACTACTTTTAATCTTTTAATAATAGTTTTCTTTTTTGCTTCAGAGTTAGTACTTTGAATTTCCTCTTTTAAAACACTAAAAACTTCCACCAAATCAAGTTCAGCTAATAAATATCTTACAACTTCTCCACCCATTTCTGCATCAAAACCTGTATCTTCCTATCTTTGTTTTAAATTTTGATATTGCTCTTCATTTAAAACATCATACTTTTCTACTTTTTTAGTACATTCGTGGTCATAATAAGCATCACCTGAATTTTTTACAATATAAGCTTCATAATATAATACTCTCTCAAGGTCTTTCATTTTTACGGCTAAAAGTGTTCCAATTCTGCTTGGAAGTGAACTAACATACCAAATATGTGCAACAGGTGAGACAAGCTCAATATGTCCCATTCTATTTCTTCTAACTTTGCTTGTTGTAACTTCTACTCCACACTTTTCACAAACAACACCTTTGTATCGCATTTTCTTATATTTTCCACAAAGGCACTCATAATCTCTAACTGGTCCGAAAATTTTAGCACAAAAAAGCCCATCTCTTTCAGGTTTTAAAGTTCTATAATTAATTGTTTCAGGTTTTTTTACTTCACCAAAACTCCAACCTAAAATCTTTTCAGGAGATGCAAGCCTTAATCTAAAAGCTTGAAAATCTCTTGGTTTTTTACCATCACTAAAATCAATTACAGATAATTGCTCAATTGTCTTTCCCATTACTATCATCTCCATCATTAAAAATATCTACATCAAGTGCAAGTGATTGAAGTTCTTTTGTTAAAACAAAGAATGTTTCAGGAATTCCTGTCATTGGAACATTTTCACCTTTTGTTAGAGCTTTATATGCTTTTACTCTTCCCTCTACATCATCAGATTTTATAGTTAACATCTCTTTTAGAGTATTTGCAGCACCATAAGCTTCTAATGCCCAAACCTCCATTTCTCCAAATCTTTGACCTCCAAAGAGTGCCTTTCCTCCAACTGGTTGTTGAGTTACAAGCGAGTATGGTCCTGTACTTCTAGCATGAACTTTTTCATCGACTAAATGATGAAGTTTTAACATATACATATATCCAACAGTTACTCTCTCTTTGATTTTTTCGCCAGTTTTTCCATCATAAAGTTCAACTTTACCATCTAAATCAAACTTAGCTAATTCAAAAAGTTGTGCAAATTCACTCTCATTAACTCCCTCAAAAACTGGACTTGCAAATTTAACACCTCTTGACCAATCTCTAGCATATTTGATTAAAGCATCATCATCTAAATTAGCAATAAACTCTTTGGCATTCATAAATTTTGCAATATCAGCAATAGAAATTATTTTTTCTCTAAGTTCATTTATAAAGTTTTCTCTTTTCTCTTCAAAAATACCCTGAATTTGTGCTCCAAGCTCTTTTCCTAAAGCTCCTAAATGAACCTCTAAAATTTGACCGATATTCATACGAGAAGGAACCCCTAAAGGATTTAAAACTATATCAACATTTCGTCCATCTTTAAGGTACGGCATATCAACTTCAGGTACAATAGTTGAGATAATACCTTTATTTCCGTGTCGTCCTGCCATTTTATCACCGACTTTAATTTTTCTTTTAGTCGCAATGTAAACTTTTACAAGTTTCACAACTCCACTAGGTAAAATATCATCTTTTTCTAAAATAGAAAGCTTCTCTTCGTGTTCAGCTTTAAGTTTTGCTTTTTCATCTAAAAAGTGTTGTTTTGTTCTATCATATTCAAATTGCACCTTATCAGAAAATGATTTAACAATAGAATTTAATGCAAATCTATTCTCATTTTCTAAATCACTTTTTGCGATTTTCTCGCCTTTTTTATAAGCTTTAGAGTTAACTTCTCTATCACCACTTAATTCATTCTTAGATAAAATTGAAACTAATCTCAAAATCTCTTCACGGTCAAGCATTAGCAATTTATCGTGATGTTCTTTATCTAAAACTTCTTTATCTTTTTCATAAGCTTTTAAGGCTCTTTGGTCTTTATCGTAACCTTTTTTTGTAAAAATTTTAACATCAATTACAACACCTTCCATTGAAGGAGTACAATAAAGCGATTTATTTACAACATGTCCCGCTTTTTCCCCAAAAATAGCTCTTAAAAGTCGCTCTTCAGGTGTTGGCTTAACTTCGCCTTTTGGCGAAACTTTTCCAACTAAAATCATTCCAGCTTTTACATAAGTCCCTATTCTTACAATTCCACTCTCATCTAAATGAGATAACTCTTCTTCTTTAGTGTTTGGAATATCCCTTGTAATCTCTTCAATTCCGTGTTTTAACTCTCTTGCTTCAATCTCTTTTTCATAAATATGAAGTGAAGTAAAAGTATCTTCTTTCAACATTTTTTCAGAAAGTACAATCGCATCTTCAAAGTTATAACCATTCCAAGGCATAAAAGCTACCATTGCATTTTTTCCAAGTGCAAGTTCACCTTTTTCCATATTTGGACCATCAGCAATAATTTGACCTTTGTCGATTTTTTCACCAGTTTTTACAATCGGAACTTGAGAAAAGCTTGTATTTTGATTTGTTTTTAAATTTTTTTGAAGTGGATAGTGGTCAATAA
>DZAZ01000046.1 GCA_022729755.1 Helicobacter cetorum
TTGGGTCATCTCCACTTGCGAAGTTATACTCAACTCCCACTTTTAAATTTTTGTTTAATTTATAATCTAAAACTGCAACAATCCCATAACCATCAATATCTACAACATTTTTATTTGTTTTTTCAAAGTCTCCAAATGATTTAATAAAAGTTGTATTAAATCCAAATTTATCAACATCTCCAAAAGTTCTAAGTCCAACATAATTACTTTTTAAAGAGTTATAGAGTTTATTATTTTTGGTATTTTCTTTTACAAAAATCATTGGTTCTAAATTAAACTTATCAAATTCAAAATGCGAATACAAACCATAGCTATAATATCCGTGTCTATCATTTAAACTAAACTCTTCTTCATCGTGAAGCATAGTTGCTCCATAAAATAATGATATAAAATTTTTGTCCATATTATAGGTAGCTTTTATCGCATCCCAAACCCATTTACCTGAATTTTTCCACTCTCCTGGTCCAAAAATCCTATTATCACCAAAATTCATTTTTTGTCGCCCAATTTTAAGCTCTAAATTTGAAAAATTTTTCTGAATATATGTTTCATATAATTCAAGATAATCTTCTTGAGGATTATGTTTTTGATTAAATTCACCATTTACCCAATCTTTTGGCTTAATTGAATAATCAAATGCCATTGCATCTTGAGCTGATACTCTAAGTGTTAAATCATCACTTGCTTTATATGTTGCACCAACTCTAATTCTGCTTAATAAATAACCATCACGATTTTCTCCAATAATTGGATTATTACCATAATATTTTTCATTCATACCATCAAAGTACTCATATCTAAAACGAATATCTGTATCGTATGAAATATCAGCCATCAAAGATAAAGCTGAAAGTGATAAAAAAAGAGATTTTTTCATCTCAAATCCTTTATATAAAAAAATATATAACTTGTAGTATACCAAAATATATAATGAATTTCAAGATATTTCAAATGAAATTTATAAAAATGAAAAAAAGGAAAAGGAAGTTAAGAAGTTATAATAAAGTAGTTTAGCATTTTTTATTTTATAAAAATTAACTTTTATAAAAACATAGTATAATAAAATATATAATGAATGTCAATAGAAAAATTTAATATAATTCTAATTTCAAATCGGTAAATAAACTTTATCTACCATCTCTTGATACTCTTTTTTGGCATCACTGTCAATTGTAATTCCCCCACCACTTTTATAAATAAATCCATCTTTTGTTTTTTCTATAAATCTAATCATAACGGCACTATCAAAATTTTCACCATCAAAATAACCAAATATTCCACTAAAATAACCTCTTTCATAAATTTCCACATCTTTTATAATTTGAGTAGTTTTGATTTTTGGGGTTCCACTAATACTTCCAACGGGTAAAAGTGAAGTTATAATTTCTCCTAGTGAGTTTTGCCAATTTTTCTTTAATTCTCCTTTGATTTTTGAGCTAACTTGCAATAACTCTTTATCTCCAGCTTTGATTTTATCGATATATCTAAACTTTTCAACCCTAACTTTTTTTGCGACAATACTCAAATCATTTCTAAGTAAATCAACTATCATAATATGTTCAGCCATCTCTTTAGTATCATTTAAAATTATTTGCTTTGCATTTATGATATTTGCATCAATCGTGCCTTTCATCGGGTAAGTGTAAATATTATTATTTTCAATTTTTATAAATCGTTCAGGCGAAAAGCAAACAAATTTATTTAAAAAAAAAAGTTTAAATTTAGCTTTTGAGAATTTAAATACATCAAACAATGAACAATTTAATTCGATTTTTGTAGGAAAAGTTAAATTAAGTAGATATGTATTACCTTTTTCAATCTCTTTTATAACTTTATTAAAACTATTTTGATAAATCTCAAAATCTACTGGATATCTTTTTAGAGTTATATTTTTAGTAGTTGAAAATTGCGAAAAGTTGCTAAAATCATCAACTTTAAAATAAATATTTTTTAATTTATCTATTTTTTGTATGTAAAAATGATTTAAATCAAAACTAATCACGAAAAAAAAAGGAGTTTTGCTCTTTCCTAAATAGTTTAATTTCTCCTTCATAATATCTTTTATTTAATCAATTAGTTTTAAGGCATCTTCACAAAGTTTTTTCCAAGATGAAGTCCCATTAATAGCCACACATTCATCAAAGTTCTTTTTTGCTTCATCTTTATTATCTAATTTTTGATAAGTTGTACCCAAAAGATATTTAAATCTAATTTTATTATTGTCGTCTAAATTATTCAAAGGAGTTTTTGCAAATTCTACAACTTCATTTAACTTATTTAAATCAATTAATGATTGTATGTATGAAAGCTCAATTTGTGGCGATTCTATGAATGAATTAAATTTATTTTGTAAATCAATTATTTTTTTGGCATAAGTCGAAATTAAAATAGAATCTTTTCTGTTTACTCCAATTTTAATCATTGCTTTAAAAATATCTATGTTTTTAAAATCCCCTTTGAACTCATTTTCTATCTCTTTTGCCAAATCTATCAATTTATCTTCTTGATTTAAACTATTAGTTGCTTCAAAAATTGAATTATAAATTTCTCTTTTATATTCATTTTTACCAAGTGTTGCTGAAAGTTTTAAAATATCTCTTGCAAGGTCAATCGCTTTATAATAATCTTTTGTTTTAGTTAAAGCTTTTATATAAAGCATCATCCATTCAAGTTTTTGATTTAAATCTTTTTGATTTAAATTCTTTTCACAAAGCTTAATAACCAACTCATAATTTGCCATTTCTATACCACAATAAGCCAAATCTTTATCATATTTTTGTTCAAGTGAAATATTATAATTATCAATATATTTCATAGAGACTCTGCAATTTTTATTTAAAAGATTATTTATAGCTAAATTACTAGCAGCACTAAGAATAGTTTGATTTTTATCTGGTGCGATAGACTCATCGATATTTGCTAACTCTTTTTCAAGTGTTAAAACATTTTCATACTCTTTTATTTCTAAAAATAGTTTCGCTTTTTTATAAAGCGCCTTTTTTGCTATATCACTATCTTTATATTGCTCTATCAATTCATCATATTTAGCCAAAGTTGTAGTTACATTTGAATCACCCATTTCAAAAAACAAATTATCAAGTCTAAGTTGCACAAAACTATTATAATTCCCAAATGGAAATAGATTTAAATATTTGTGATAAAGCTCATAAGCTTGTAAAAAATCGCCATCTTTTTCGAGCCAATAAGCACTATCTTTTAAAACAGGTTCAAATAAATCATTCATTCTATTTTCATTGATTTTTTCTAAAAGTGCTAAAGCTATTTTTTTAGCCACAGAAAATAACTCTTTTTCGCCCAATTCTTTGGCTAAATCATAAGCTATTTTATCATCTTTAATTAAATAAGGCATATTTGCTTTAATAACTTTTTCAAAAAACTCTTTTGCTAAATCTTTTTTATTTTCGCTTAAATATGTAGTTGCTAATTTAAGTGCCGCAATCGAAGCTACTTCCACATCATCTGTATTGTAAAGTGCTTTTTCATACAAAGCAATTGCAGGATTTATTTCATTATTTGAAATTTTATTATCTCCAAGTTCGATTAAAGCAAGTTTTGCAAATTTACTCTCAAAATGTTCAGCTATAACTCTATCAAAGTAATAGCCAGATTCGGATTTTATTCCAAGATTTTCATAAGCTTTAGCAATTAATAGTAAAACTTCGGGAATTGCCTCGTTTGAAGCATACTCTTTAATCCAAAGTTTTGCAATATCTATCAATTCATCGCTTTTATCTTCAAGTTTATCAAAAGCTCTAAATTTGTATAAAAGCAAATCACTTTTAAACATCGTATTTGGATACTCTTTTAAAATATTATCCACACTTTCAACAACTCTTTCATACTCTTGCTCATCAAAATCTTTCTTGATATCTAAATATGACATAATATCCGTTTTATCGGTTAAAATTACAGGATTTTTGCTAGTATCAAGTGGACCAATATAAGGGGTGTTTACTGATTTTATGGAAACAGGAAAGTTAATCCCTTTTGTTTTTGATTTTTTTAAAAATGGAATATTATCGCCATAACCGATAACAAACCAATGATTTGAACTTTTTTTGTAAGTTGCACTTATATTATCGCTATTTTTTAAGTCAAAATTAGCTTGATAGAGTTTTGCTTTTTGAATAGGAATAATTCTAAGTAAAAAATGTCCTCCAAAATTCTCTTTTTTAAGTGTAAAAAATTGACTTTTACTCTCTCTAAAGACATCATAACTTGGTAATTTTTTAAATGTACAAGTAATTTCTACTGTATTTGAAAATTCATCTTCGTTTGAATTACAATTAAACTCATCTTTATCCATTAAGTGTAAAATAGAGTATGGCTTAGAGTTTTCAACTCCAGAGTTCACAATTACCTCAAGCCCAAATAAATTTATCGCTAAAATTAGTGTTAATATATATCTTTTCATAAGAGTGATTTTATCATCAAAACTCTTTCAAAAGTTTTATATAATACTCTTTTTTTTATAATTAGCAAAAAAAAGGATAAAAATGAAATTTAGTGGAAAAAATGTATTAATCACGGGTGCAAGTCGTGGAATTGGAGCTGAAATTGCGAAAGTTTTGGCAAATTATGGTTTAAAAGTTTGGATAAATTATCGCTCAAACCCTGAAATTGCAGATAATTTAAAAGCAGAAATTGAAAAAAACGGCAAAGTTGCAAGTGTTGTAAAATTTGATGTTACAAATGAAGATGAATTTATGGCAGGAATTAAAACTATAATAGATTGTGATGGAGAACTTAACTATTTAGTGAATAATGCGGGAATTACGAACGATAAATTGGCAATTAGAATGAAAAGCGAAGATTTTATAAGTGTTATAAATGCAAACTTAACTTCGGCTTTTATCGGTTGTAGAGAAGCTTTAAAAAATATGAGTAAACAAAGATTTGGAAGTGTTGTAAATATTTCTTCAATAGTTGGTGAGCGTGGAAATGTGGGACAAGTTAATTATTCAGCGAGTAAAGGTGGTTTAAATACAATGACTAAATCATTTGCACTTGAAGGGAGTGCTAGAAATGTGCGATTTAATGCGATAACTGCTGGATTTATCGAAACGGATATGACAAATGATTTAAAAGAAGAAATTAAAGAGAGTTATATTTCAAATATTCCACTTAAACGATTTGGAAAACCATCAGAAGTAGCCGAAGCTGTGGCCTTTTTATTGAGTGATAATTCAAGTTATATTACGGGTGAAATTTTAAAAGTTAACGGTGGACTTTATACATAGAAAAAATATAAAAAAAAGGCAAAAAATGAAAAGATTACCAGCTGAATGGGAAGAGCAAAAATTTGTGCAATTAGTATTTCCTCATATTAATAGTGATTGGGGTGAGTATTTAGATGAAGCAATTGATTGTTTTAAAAACATCGCAATTGAGGTAAGTAAGAGGCAAAAATGCTTAATTATTTATAATGATACGAATGAATTTATTATTAAATCTATGTTTAGTGAAAATCAAAATTGCATTTTAGTTAATTTAAATTCAAATGATACTTGGTCAAGGGATTTTGGTGGAATTACTATTTTTGAAGATGGAAAAAGAAAAATTTTAAATTTTGGTTTTAATGGTTGGGGCTTGAAATTTGCATCAAATCTTGATAATCAAATAACTTTAGAATTGGCTAAACTTGGAATTTTTGAAGATAGTGAAATCAAAACTATGGATATAATTTTAGAAGGTGGAAGTATTGATACAAATGGCGATGGAGTAATTTTAGTTACGAGTGAGTGTTTGCTTGAACCAAATAGAAATCCACATTTAAATAAATCGCAAATTGAAGAGAAGTTAAAAAGTTATTTTGATGCAAAAAAAATAATTTGGTTAAATCACGGTTATCTAGTAGGAGATGATACAAATTCACATATTGATACACTAGCTAGATTTGTAAAAATTGATACGATTGTTTATACAAAATGTTATGATGAAAATGATGAGCATTTTAGTGAATTAAGTAAAATGGAGCTTGAATTAAAAGAGAGTGGCTTTAAATTAATACCTCTTCCACTTCCAACACCAAAAGTTTTTTGGAGCGATAGACTTCCTGCAACTTATGTAAATTTCTTAATAATTAATGGAGCTGTTTTAGTACCAACTTATAATGATGTTCACGATGATGAAGTATTAGAAATTTTTAAAAATATTTTTCCTGAACGAGATATTGTAGGGATTGATTGTTCGGTTTTAATCAAACAACACGGAAGTTTGCATTGTGTTAGTATGAATTATCATTAAGGATTTTGATGTTTAAATTTTTGAAGCAACTCTTTCAAACAATTTTTTCACTTATTTTAATAGGTGGGATAATTTATTATGTCTGGCTAAATTACGATTTTTTATCAGCAAAATTTTTTAATAATGCACCACAAGATGAGTTTAGTGAGCTTTATAAAAAATATCCTCCATTATCAGATACACAAAATGATTTTAATTTTTCAAACTTAAATGAAATTGTTTTAAATTTAAATTTACAAAGTTATCAAAAAATTCTATTAATTGCCTATTATCAAAGCTTAAATGATTTCAGTTTTAAGCTAAAAAATCACGAATTTGAAAAGTTTGAAGATGCGTTTAAAGAGTTAAGAGAAGTTTTAAAAGAAAGTCAATGTGTTTTTGCAAATATTGATTTAAATGAGACAAAAGAGAAGCTTTTAATAAAACCGCTTGATGTTTTAATAAAAAATACACTTTTAAAAACTACAGGACTTGAACAAAATCAACTTTTTTCAAGAATTAGCCAAACTTATATGAGTGAATTTTTAAATTTAATTTATAACGATAGTTTATGTAAAAATGAGGAGATTTTTAAACTTTATAAAGAGTTAAAAAATAAAGAGGTTAAAATTATTCCGACAGAGAATAAAAAAACAAAAGAGTTATCACTTAAAGATTTACTTTTAGGGGGTGAGAAGTGAAATTGGTCATAGTTGGTTATGGAAAAATGGCAACAGCTTTAATTAATGGTTTGCACGATAATTACGAGCTTGAAGTGGTTGGAAGAGATAGGTATAAATTAAATGCTATAAAAGATATTTTTCCTAATATTCAAATCTCTTTACTTGAAAATTTTGATATAAGTAATAAAGATGTTATTTTATGTGTGAAACCTTATGTTTTGAGTGAAGTTGCAAAAAAATTAAATGGTAATGCGAGAGTATTATTTTCAGTTTTAGCAGGAACTAAAATAGATACTTTAAAAGAGTATATTAATGCTAATGCTTATATTAGATATATGCCAAATCTTGGGGCTACTTATTTAAAATCAATGACAAGTGTAATTGGAAATTTGCAATATAAAGAGTTAGCTTTAAATATCGCAAATTCAATAGGAAATTCAATTTGGCTTGAGAGTGAAAAAGAGCTTGACATTGCAACAGCAATTGCAGGAAGTGGCCCCGCTTATTTAGCACTTGTAGCTGAAGCAATTGCAGATGGTGGTGTTAAAGAAGGGCTTAAAAGAGATATTTCAAATAAGTTAACGGCTGGGCTTTTTGAGAGTTTTGCAGAACTTATTAAAAATTCTCATCCAGCCGTTATAAAAGATGGAGTTATGTCTCCAGCTGGAACTACGGCAAGTGGGTATTTTGAGTTGGAAAATAATAAAGTTAGAGCTAGTTTTATGAAAGCGATAGAAAAGGCTTACAATAGGGCTTTAGAGATGAGTTTAAAATAAATTATTGTTTTAATAAATCTCTCAAACTATCCCTTGGATTTTTTCCATTTAAAATATAAAACACTTCATTTGCAATTGGGGTGTAAATATTGTATTTATTTGATAAATCATAAATCGCTTTTGCCGTAAAAACCCCTTCGGCTACTTCGCCGATTTCGTTTAAAATTTCATTTAATGGTTTATTTTTTGCAAGTGCAATTCCAACTCGATAATTTCTTGAAAGAAGTGAATTTGAGGTTAAAAATAAATCTCCCGCACCACTTAAACCTAGAAATGTTTCACTTTTAGCTCCAAAAACTTTTCCAAATCGCTCCATCTCAACTAAACCTCTTGCAATTAACGAAGCTTTTGCATTATTTCCTAAACTAAGTCCATCACAAATTCCTCCTGCTATTGCTAACACATTTTTGTATGAACCTGCTATTTCAGCTCCGATAACATCGTTATCAGTATAAGTTTTTATAAAATTTGGAAAAAAAGTCCCAAACTCTTTTGCTAAATTTTCATTAACACTACTAATAACAATTGCTGTTGGTAATTTCTCATTTACCTCTTTTGCAAAAGATGGACCTGAAAGAAATGCTAAATTCTCTTTTGGAATAAACTCTTCATAAATTTCATTCAAAAATTTATCTCTTTGATTATCAATTCCTTTACTTGCAATTAAAATTTTTTGATTGCTAAACTTAAAATTATTACTCAACCATTCAAAGCTAACTTGCGCTGGAATTGCAAAAAGTAAATACTCTAACTTCAAAATTTCATCTATTTTTAAATAATTTTTTAACTCTTTTTTACTTCTTGAATTGATATAAACTTCATTTTTCGCACACTCAAATGCAAAAGCTAAAGCACTTCCCCATTTTCCTAACCCTATTACTCCGATTTTCATTTACTCGCTCTTTCTATATATATCGCTCTTAAAAGTAAAATTATGCACTCCAAACATCCGCGCTCTTTTTTTTCAACTGCATTTATAAAAAGCATAACTAAATTATTAAAAAACTCGCTTGGAAGTGAATGATAAAACTTATTTTTTTTATTCATTTGTTGAATTGCAAATAAAGTTGAAAGAATTTCATTTGAACGATATTTTAATTTTTTTGTAAAAGATAGAGGTTTTTTTTCGATAAAAATAGAAATAAAATGTGCATATTCCTCATAAATAGTCGCTTCCCTATTTAAAGTCTTTTTTATATTAATTAAAGTGTCATAATATTTTTTAATACTCTCTTTAAAAGCTTTCTCATTTATAAGTAAATCATCATCTTTATCGATGCTATTATTTATCATTCTAAGTTCTTTATAAACTCCCGTTGCAATCGCCTCTTTTTCTTTATCAGGTAAATTATCAAAAGATGGCTCAATCGCTGCACCTTTTACCTCTTTTCCAAACATTGTTGCCACTTTATTCTCCTTAAATATACCTTATTTTATCAACCTTTTTATAAAGCATTTTGTCATACTCTTTTGCTCTTTTTTCGTCGACTTTTTTTATTTTTTCATCGTCATTTAGGGCTTTTAAAATATTTGAAAAATTCTCTATTAAACTAACAACATTCACCTCTTCAATAGCTTTTTTATTTTCAAAACCACTAGTATCAACTTCAAACTCTTTTAATTTTTTTTCTTCTTTTAAGTGAGTTTTAATAGCATTTATCAGTTTTAACTCATACTGATTTAAAAATATTTTTTCACCAACTTCCTCTAAGCTAAGCAAAATCTCTTCCAATAATTTAGTATTTAAATTAATCATATTTAAACTATTTTTTAACTCTTGAAGTTCTTCAAAATTTGCATTATGAGACCTGAAACGGCTAGGAGTTTCAAACTCTTCATAAACTTTAGAAATATTTAGCATTAATTTATTTAGAAAAAATTTATCTACATATTTGCTAAAAAGATTTTGAACCTCTTTAAAAAAATCACTCTCATTAAATTTCACAATGTCTCCTTAATTTTTTTGATAATAATTAGTTAAAGCTGAAGTAAAAAAAAGAGGAAAAAGTAGAATTAATTTACAATTATTTTAGCAAATTTCCTCTTTCCTACTTGCAAAATATACTCGCCATCTTTTAATTCTAACTGTTCATTTGAGAGTTTTTCTTGATTAATTTTAACTCCACCTTGGGCTATATCTCGTCTTGCTTGTGAAGTTGAGGTTGTAAGTTTAGCATCTAAAAGAGCTTTGCATATCCAAATTGGAGATTGAAAATTAAACTCTTCAATATCGCTTGGAATTTCATTTTGTTTGTGAACTTTATCAAACTCATTTTTTGCATTTTCAGCTTTTTGTTGTGAGTGAAATCTTGTCACAATCTCTATTGCTAAATCCTCTTTTGCTTTTTTTGGATGATATTGCCCATTTTCTACTTTTGCTTTTAACTCTTCTATTTGAGTTAATAATTTATCGCTTAAAAGCTCGTAATATCGCCACATAAGTTCATCAGAAATTGATAAAATTTTTGCAAACATATCGTTTGGCTCATCTTCAATTCCTATGTAATTACCCAAAGATTTACTCATTTTATTAACTCCATCAAGTCCTTCTAAAATGGGAGTCATTAAAATAGATTGCTCTTTGGCAACATTGTAACTTCTTTGTAAATGTCTTCCCATTAATAGATTGAATTTTTGGTCGGTTCCACCAAGTTCTATATCGCTTTTTAAATGCACACTATCATAACCTTGAAAAAGTGGATATAAAAATTCATAAATTGAAATGTCACTTCCCTCTTTAAATCTTTTTGAAAAATCCTCTCTCTCAAGCATTCTAGCAACCGTTCTTTTTGAAGCTAATTCAATCATTTCCATTGATGAGAGTACTCCAAGCCAACTAGAATTAAACACAATTTGAGTTTTAGTTTTATCTAATATTTTAAAAACTTGCGTTTCATAACTTTTTGAATTTTGTAAAACTTCATCTCGATTTAATTTTTTTCTAGTTGCACTTTTGCCAGTTGGGTCGCCAATCATTGCCGTGAAATCCCCAATTAAAAATTGTACAATTGCCCCATATTTTTGAAAAGTTGCTAACTTGTGAATTAAAACTGTGTGTCCCAAATGTAAATCTGGTGCAGTTGGGTCAAATCCAGCCTTTACATAATAATTTGTCCCATTTTCAAAATAATCTCTTAATAACTTTTCAATTTTTTCTTCATCAATAATTTCAGCTACACCTCTTTTTATCTCTTTTAGTGCTTCGTTTAACATTAAATTTCTCCATTTAAAAATCGTTGAATCTTCCTAAAATTTTACTTTATTTGCACTTTAAAATTGATATGATTTGCAAATTTATAGCTCTATTACATTATTTTGATAAAATTACATCAAAAAAGGCGAAATTATGAGCTATCAAAAATTAATTTTATTAATTTTAATTAGTACTCTTTCTTTTGGAAGTGATTTTAAAGAGATAGAATTTAGTGGAATTTCAATGCTTCCAACTGATAAATTCTCAAAAGATTCACTATTAAAAGTTTTAGGAATTGAGTATCCTCCCATTTATAAATTTTGGCAAAAAAGACCGACTTTTGAGAAATCTCAAATAAAAGAATTTGAAGAGAATTTAAAAAAATATTATGAAGCTTATGGTTTTTATAAAGTTAGAATAACTCCAGTAGAAAATAATCAAACACTTCTATTTAATATCGATAAAAATGAGCAAATACGGGTATTTTCGATTGAAGTTAACTCAAGTGCTGATATTTCAAATAAAATAACTCTAAAACAAGGCGATATTTTTGAAACACTTGATTTTAAGGCGATAAAAAATGATATTGAGAGAGAACTTTTAATAAAAGGTTATGCAAAAGCTGAACTTGATGCGAAGGCATTTGTGGATTTGGAGAAATATCAAGTTGATTTAAAATTTAAGTTAGAAAAAGGCGAAATAAACAAATTTTCAAGCACAACAATTAAGGGTTTAAAAACTATTAAGCAAGAGTTAATTGAAGATGAACTTAAATATAGCGAGGGTGAAATTTTTGATATTACAAAGATAGAGGAGAGTTACCAAAATTTGTATAATTTGAATGCTTTTAGTTACATCTCTATTGAGCCTAGAGTTGATGTTGATGGCAAGGAAATTCCAATAAATATAGAGTTAAAAGAAGCCAAAGCAAGGACTTTTAAGGGAAGTATTGGCTATGGAACAGATGAGGGGGCAAGAGGTTCGATTGGATGGAGCCATAAAAATTTTTATGGGAATTTAAAAAAGTTTGAAGTTGATTTATCGCTAAATCAGCTTGGTTATGGACTTTCTAACCGTTTTTTTATTCCAAAAATTAAAACAATTTTTAACTCATCTTTTGAAAATTTACTTTCTATTAATAAAACGACTTATGATGGCTATATTGAAACAAAATTATCTGAAAGTTTATCGTTATCAAGGGAGTTTTTTGGTATTCAAAATTTTGTGGGTTTTAAGATGGAACATAGTCAAATTGAAACTACGAGTAGTATTTTAAATAAGTGTTTTAATTTAAACGATGGAAATTATTTAATCAATTCATTTTTTTATAGAGCATTTTTAGACAAAAGAGACTCAAAATTAAATGCAAAAAATGGTTATTTAATAGAGTTTAATATAGATTATAGCGATGAAATTTTGGGTTCAGCAATCAATTTTATAAAAACAACTTTTGAAGCTAGATTGATTAAAACTATAAATAATTTTACATTAGGTACAAAAGCAAAAATCGGCTTAATATCGAAAGAAGTTCCAATTTTTAAGAGATTTTTCACTGGTGGTTCATATAATAATAGAGGTTATGAATATCGAACACTTGGCGACAAAGATTGCTTAAATAACCCAATTGGTGGCAATAGTTTAATAGATTTGACTTTTGAGCTTAATCATCCACTTTATAAAGATTTAAGTGGAGCTATCTTTTTTGATAGTTCTATTTTAGAAAAAGAGGCATTTAAATTTGATGCAAATTATTATCACTCTTATGGTTTTGGAGTTAGATACAATACGATAATAGGACCGATTAGAGTGGATTTTGGCTTTCCACTAGATGATAGTGGATTTAAGTTTCACTTTAGTATAGGGCAAGTTTTTTAATTTAATTAATGCTATTTTTTAAAAATAGTTCCTCTTGTATGTTTATCTTCTAATAGAAAATCTTTTGCAAAACTTAAATCAAAGCCACTTGTAAGAAGTGTCGCGATATCGTATTTCATTAAAAAATTTGCAGCTTTTAGTTTTGTCACTATTCCACCTGTTGCAAATTGATTATTTGCTGATGGTTTTTGATTTAACTCTTCTTCGCTAATAAAATTCACAACTTTTCTAAGTTTTGCATCTTTATTTTCTTTTGGATTAGCATCATAATAGCCATCAATATCTGTTAAAATTACAAGCATATTTGCATCAAAATATTTTGTTACATAGGCTGAAAGTTGGTCATTATCTCCAAAAACTAACTCTTCAGTTGCCGTTACATCGTTTTCATTTATAATTGGCAAAACTTTATTCAAAAGTAAAGATTCTATTGCATTTTGAGCAAATTTCGTTCTATTTCTTGAGTCAAAATCATCAGCCGTTAAAAGTACTTGAGAAATATTTATATTATATTTTGCAAACTTTTTTGCATAATTACACATAAGCAAAGGTTGCCCAATTGAAGCTAGGGCTTGTTTATTTGAAATAATTGATTTATCAAGTTTTAGTGCGGTATAGCCAGTTGCAACTGCACCTGAACTTACTAAAATTACTTGATATTTTTGCATTAAGTTAGCGATAAATTCGACTAAATTTAACATTCTCTCTTTTGCGATTTCACCTTTTTCGGTTAAAACGGCACTTCCAACTTTTAAGACAACTCTTTTCATTATTTCATCTTTTTAACTAAATCATAAAGTGCATATTTTAATGGATTAATATTAAAGTTGGTTACTGCTGATAAAGTTGCCACAAAAAGGGGCTTATTTATATCAAATTCATCAATATCTTGCACATAATTAATATCTTCAAATTTATACTTATTTTTATTTTCGCTAGTTGGAGTTAAATTTAAATACTCAAAAAATTTATTTAAATCTTCTATTTTTTTATTCTCATCAACTGCATCAACTTTGCTCAAGGCAATTGCATAAGCCCTAGTTGAAAGCTCTTGTGAATACTTTTTAAGCTCAACTTTTAAATTCTCAAATTGATACAAAGCATCTCGATAATTTGCAATATCTATCATAAACAGAAGTGTTTTAGTTCTTTCAATATGTTTTAAAAATTCAAGTCCTAAGCCTTTTCCTTCACTCGCACCATCAATAATACCTGGAATATCGGCCATCAAAAATGAGTTATATTCTCCAATTTCCACCATTCCAAGCTTTGGAATAAGTGTCGTAAACTCATAGTTTGCGACTTCAGGATGTGCGTGAGATATTGTCGAAATTAGTGTCGATTTACCAACATTTGGATATCCAACAAGTCCAACATCAGCAATAAGTTTAAGCTCAAATTTAACATCTTTGCTAATTCCATCAAGTCCAGGTTGTGCATAAGTTGGTCTTTGATTTGTTGAAGATTTAAAATGAACATTTCCAAGTCCACCTTTACCACCTTCTAAAAATAGTACCTCTTGCCCATCTGTCATTAAATCTAGTAAAACTTTTCCACTTTCTTTATCGATAACTTGAGTTCCAGGTGGAACTTTAATATAAAGCGATTCCCCTTTTTTACCATACATATTTCGAGTCATTCCAGGCTCTCCACCTTTAGCTTTTAGGGCTTTTTTACCTTTGAAGTGAGATAGAGTGTCGGTGTTATTATCAACTATAAAATAGACATCTCCACCTCTTCCGCCATCACCACCATCAGGTCCACCTTTTATGACAAATTTTTCTCTTCTAAAAGAAGCACAACCAGCACCACCTTTACCAGAGCTAATAGTAAGTTCAACACTATCTACAAACACTAAAAAACCTTTGAATTAAATAAAATGAAGTATTTTTGAAGTAAAAAAAAGCTTGATGGCACAAAGCCACCATTAAGCTTCGCTATAAACTGAAACTTTTTTTCTAGTTTTATCTTTTCTTTCAAATCTTACAAAACCATCAGTTAAAGCATAAATTGTATGGTCTTTTCCCATCCCAACATTGCTACCAGGGTGAATTTTTGTGCCTCTTTGTCTCATAATAATGTTTCCAGCTCTTACAAATTCACCACCAAACTTCTTAACGCCTAACCTTCGACCAGCTGAATCTCTGTTATTTTGGGTACTACCCTGACCTTTCTTGTGAGCCATTCATTTCTCCTTAAGATGCTATTTTTGTAATTCTTACTCTTGTAAAATCTCTTCTAAAGCCTCTTTTTACTTTAGAATCTTTTCTTCTTCTTTTCTTAAAAATTATAACTTTTTTGCCTCTGCCTTCGTTTATAACTTCAGCTTCAACTTTTGCACCTTTAATAAAAGGAGTTCCAATTTTAAGTTCTCCATTATTACTAATTGTTAAAACTTCGTTAAGTTCAATTTTAGTTTTAGTTTCAAGCCCTTTATGGTCAAGAAGTAAAATATCACCCTCTTGAACTTTATACTGCTTTCCACCATCTTTGATGATTGCGTACATAATTTCCCCTCAAAAAAAATTAGAAAATTTAATTCGCGATTTTACTAAAATGCTACTTAATTTAAGTTGAAATTAAACATAGTATCAGTTATTATTGATATAATTTTTAAAATATTTTTTGGAGATAAAATGTTTGATTACTCTAAAATAAGCGATAGCTGTATTAAGTGTGGAAAGTGTATTCCAACTTGTACAATTCACCAAAATAGTGCCGATGAAGTTACTTCTCCTCGTGGATTTTTGGATTTACTTGGAGCTTACAAGAGAGGTGAACTTAAGCTTGATAAATATACAAAAGATATATTTGAAAGTTGTTTTTTATGTACAAATTGTGTTGAAGCTTGTCCTAATGCGCTCTCAACTGATTTTATGATTGAAAATATTAGAAAAGAGATTGCCGATAAATTTGGAATTCCACTCTATAAAAAATTCTTTTTCTCTTTACTTAGAGATAGATGTAAGATGGATTTAGTTTTTTCTTTAGGCTTTTTCTTAAAAAGTTGTGGATTTAAGGAGGTTGATAACTCTTTAACACCTAGATTTTTTATGGAAGATAGATTAATTCCAAATATTGCAAGAACGAGTTTTTTAAATAAATATCCTGAAAATATAAGCAATGGTGGTAAAAAAAGAGTTGCAATTTTTATTGGATGTTTGGCTAATTACAACTATGTAAGTATTGGTGATGCTTTAGTTAAAATTTTAACTACTCTAAATATTGATATATTTAGCGCAAAAAATCAACTTTGCTGTGCAGCTCCTGCTTATTTTAGTGGAGATTTTGATACAGTTGAATTTAATGCTAAAAAAAATATTGAATATTTTGAAAGTTTTATTAATGAAGTTGATGCAATTATTATCCCTGAAGCTACTTGTTCAGCGATGATAAAACACGATTATCCAAAGTTTTTTTATAATCAAGCAAAATGGAAAGCTAGAATTGAAAAGTTAAATAAAAAAATTTTTATTTCAACTGAATATTTAGAAAAACATACAAATTTAAAAGAAGTTTTAGCAGAAAAAAAGATAAATTTTAGTGAAATGATAACTTATCACGACCCTTGTCACTCACGAAAAGTTTTAGGAGTTTATAAAGAACCTAGAAATTTAATAGCTCAAAATTATAAAATAAACGAAATGAGTGACCCTAATCGTTGTTGTGGTTTTGGTGGAGTTACAATTCAAGCTGAAAAGTTTGAATTAGCAAAAAGTGCTGGAAGTTTCAAAGCTAAAATGATACAAGAGAGTAATGCTGATATTGTTTCGGCTGAATGCAGTGCTTGTAGAATGCAACTTAGTAATGCACTCTATCAAAATAGTGTAGATGTGAAATTTTTACATCCACTTGAATTGATTGCAAAAGCATTAAATTAAAAAAAAGGGAGAAATTATGCTGGAATTATCAACAGAGAAAAAATTTAGAGTATTAATGGAAAACTCAATTGAAAGTATTGTATTGTATCTATTAGATAATCAGATATCTTTTGGGATTGTGTGCAGATTTTCAAAAGTTTCTTTTGAGCCAAAATTACCTAAAAATATACAAAAAATGTT
>DZAZ01000104.1 GCA_022729755.1 Helicobacter cetorum
ATTAAACCGTGGGAGCTGGAAAGTGTTTTTTCAAAAGAGTTTATTTATGAAAGCTTCAAAAAAGAGCCAAACTTTTTAGATTTGCAAGAGTTAAATATTAAAATAGATAAAAATGATGTTATAGATACTCTTAGCAAAATCGATTTTTATCGCTATTTACCAGATGATATTTTGACAAAAGTTGATAGAGCAAGTATGAAATATGCACTTGAAGCTAGAGTTCCTATGCTTGACCATAGAGTTGTTGAGTATGCTTTTTCACTGCCAACTAAAATAAAATTATCTAAAGGCAAAAAATCAATCCTAAAAGAGATTTTATACACTCACATTCCAAGAGAGTTAGTTGATAGACCTAAAAAAGGCTTTTCTGTGCCACTTAAAGAGTGGTTTAGAGTTGAGTTAAAAGAGTTGCTTTTTGATAAAATTAACTCACTAGATAAGAAGTTTAATAGAGATTATCTGTTAAAATTAGCGAGTGAACATATGAATAATAATAAAAATTATGAGTATGTTTTTTGGAATTTATTAAGGATAAAATAATGGGACAAGTAAAAGTAGATGTTGAAATTATAAATTTATTGAATAGAGATAAAAGAATAAAAGCAAATGCGATAGTTGATACGGGTGCTACACTTTTGTGTTTGCCTAGAAAAATGATAGAAGAGTTGGGGTTAGAATTTTTAAGAGATGTAGAAGTTAGAACTACAAATGGAAAGACTAAAAGAAGAATTTATGGTGGTGCAAGGCTATTTTTAAAAGATAGAAGTGCAACTGTTGATGTTGTTGAGTTAGATGATAGTTTGCCTGTTTTAATTGGTGTAGTTCCACTTGAAGTTATGGATTTTGTTGTGTATCCAGATAAAGTTGATATATTTGCAAATCCTGAACACAATGGCGAATATATGATTGATTTACTTTAGGATTTAGATGAAGACGATAGCAGTTGTAATTCCATCTTATAAGGTTGCTAAACATATTCAAAATGTGATAAATTCTATTCCTGAATTTATTGATTTTATAATAGTAATCGATGATAAATGTCCACAAAATAGCGGTAAAATCGCACAAAATTTAAATAATAAAAAAGTTATTGTAGTTTTTCACGAAAAAAATTTAGGTGTTGGTGGAGCTGTTGTTAGTGGATATAAAAAAGCACTAGAGTTAGGGGCTGAAGTTGTCATTAAGATGGATGGTGATGGACAGATGAACCCTGATTTTATAAATGATTTGATTGAACCTATTTTAAATAATCAAGCTGATTACACAAAAGGTAATCGTTTTAATGATTTTAATGCCTTAAAATCGATGCCAAAAATTAGACTTTTTGGAAATAGTATGTTATCTTTTTTAGTTAAAGTAAGTTCAGGTTATTGGAATATAATGGACCCAACAAATGGTTATACGGCAATTAATTGCAAAGCTATAAAAGGGCTTAATTTAGATTTTTTATCAAAAAGATATTTTTTTGAATCTGATATGTTAATTAATTTAAATATAGAAAATATGGTTGTAAAAGATGTGGCAATTCCAGCTAAATATGGCGATGAGGAGAGTTCGCTTAAAATTTCTAAAGTTATGTTTGAGTTTCCACTAAAACTATTTCGTGGTTTTTGTAAGAGAATCTTTTTGAAATATTTTATATACGATTTTAATATGGCTTCAATTTATATAATTTTAGGTTTTCCAATGATAATTTTAGGTGGAAGTTTTGGCTTATATCGATGGATTTTAGGTGAGTTTGGAAGTGTTGAAAATAGTTGTGGAACCGTTATGCTTTCAGTTTTACCTATAATTTTAGGAGTTCAATTTGTACTTCAAGCGATAAATATAGATATAAACTCTATCCCTAAAAAAGGTTGATAAAATCATCAAAGAATTTTTAATTAAAATCAAAGATTTTATTTGGGATATTGTTGATGAAGAGATTGAGTATTATGCAGCTAGTCTTAGTTTTTATACGATTTTTGCGATTATTCCACTACTTTTAATCATCTTTTCTATTTTTACCAATTTGCCATCATTTTCTGATTATTATGAAAATATTAAAACTCTAATTTTTTCAAATCTATTTCCAACCGATAGCGATGTTTTAGCAAATTATATGGATTCGTTTTTGCATAACTCCGTTAAAATGGGAGTTGTGAGTTTTATTTATATACTTCTTACCTCTTTTTTATTTTTTAAAAACTATGAATACATCATAAGTCGGATTTTCAATACAACTCCTCGAAGATTTTGGGAGTCTATTACGGTTTATTGGACACTTGTAACACTTACTCCAATAGGTGTTATAATTTCGTTTTATCTCTCTAGTTATGTTCAAGAGTTATTAAATACTTCAACTCTCACAAGTAAAATCAACTTTTTAACTTTTTTACCATATTTTATTATTTGGCTTATGTTTTTTATAACTTATAAAATTTCGGCAAATATCAAAGTTCGTACAAAAACGGCACTAATATCCTCTTTTTTAGCTTCGGTTACTTGGTATTTAGCCAAAAATTTATTTATCTATTATGTTTTTTATAATAGGACTTATGCAAGTTTATACGGTTCATTTTCTACGATTTTATTTTTCTTTTTATGGATATATTTTTCGTGGATAATCTTTTTATATGGACTTAAAGTGTGTTATAAGATTGATTATAAGTAAACTTTGTTAAAATCATTATAACTTTTATTTATGAGGATTAAATATGGCGGCGGGTTCGAGACAACGGCTTGATGAGATGACAAAAACTCATTTGAGTAATATTATGCAAATTATGGTTTTTCAATTAAATGATAAAGTTTATTATGGAATAAATGTTTCAAAAATTCGTTCAATTGAGGATTTTAGAAGATATAAATTAATCAAAAATAATATTAAAAATGAGGGTAACAAAGAGATACTTGAGGGGTATATTGAGTATCAAAGAAAAGTTATCCCGTTTTTAAATGTTGAAAAATGGTTAAATATTTATGATGAAAAAAATGAGTATAGAGTAACAATTGTGGCTGAATTTAATAAAAGAACTATTGCTTTTCCAATTTATGATATAGATAATATTTATAATGTGCCAGTTGAAAAGCTCCAAACTTCAGGAGTTAATAAAGATATAATCACTTATTCAACTTTGCTAAATATTAATAAAATTGAAGAGACTTGTCTAATTTTAGATGTGGAAGAGTTATTGGTTGAAGTTTTTGGAGTTGATAAATTAATCGAAAGCACTGAAAATACAAATATTGAAACTCCGCGAAGTGTTTTAATCGCAGAAGATAGCAAAAGTGCAAGATTTATTATTAATGACATTATGGAAAAAACAAATATAGAGTATAAATTATTTGAAGATGGTGAAAAAATAATAGAGCATTTAACACACTTGCAAGATAGTGCAATACAAAAAATAGGACTTATCATAACTGACCTTGAAATGCCACATAAAGACGGTTATCAAGTAATTGCATTTATACAAAAAGATGATAGATTAAAACACATTCCAATTGTAGTAAATAGTAGTATGTCAAATAGTGGAGTTATTAGAAAAACTGAACAATTAGGAGCAGTTGGATTTATCGCAAAAACTGACCCTGAAAAATTCATAAGTCAAATAAAAGAGCATATTTTAAAATGATATGCTCACATCATTGACTTCTATTTTAAATTCAGCTCCATCATCAACATTTGATACAATAATTTTCCCACCAATTTTTTCAATTATATTTTTACTCATATAAAGCCCAATTCCCGTTCCAGTCTCTTCTTTGGTTGTGAAATATGGCTCAAAAATTTTATTCATAAATTCAATCGGAATTCCACCTGCTTTATCAACTATTGATATAACACTTTTATTTAATTCTTTAAAAATTTTTATTTTTATCTCTCTATTTTCTCTATTTTTTTTAATTATTTCATCTTTTGCATTGTTTAAAATATTTAAAATTATTTGTTTAAACTCATTTGGATAACCCTCTATTTCGCTATCATTCAAACACTCTAAGATAATTTTTATATCATTTGTAGAGTATTGTTTTTCGATTAAATTAATAACATCTTCAATCGATTGTTTGATAGAAAAAATAGATTTCTTACTAGGTTTAAAAAAATTCCTAAAATCGGTCATAGTTTGTGACATATGCGAAATTTGTTTCATCATATTATACCAATTCCCACAAACAATTCAATAAGTTAACTTAACCGCATTCATAA
>DZAZ01000047.1 GCA_022729755.1 Helicobacter cetorum
ATTTATATGATAGTAATTTTAATTTTATTAGAAATGTAACAACAGATTATACACCAGTCTATATTAAAAGTGATAATGATAATATTTATATTGCATCATATAGTAGAGTTTATAAATATGATTATGATTTAAACTTAATATCAAATTCAATTTCATTATCTGGTGGTTATGGTGGAATAGAAAGAATATCATTAAATAATACACATATATTTTTAACGTCTGCTCGATATTGGTATGAACTAGATAAAGCAACATTAACACCTTATGCAGACTTTTATCCACAATCTGTAGTTTATCCTTCAGTTGTATCACAATATTTATATCGTGATGTTCATTATTATTATTTAATTGATAACTATCCAGGTAATAATAGGTTAGGAATGGTCTTAGATGGATATGGATATTGGTCAGAAAACATTTATGGTTCAGCAGAAATAACTGATATGACAATAGATGATGACTATATTATATTAACAACAAGTAATGGAAATTTATTAACTTATCATTTATTAAGTAAAAATCCTACATTAACATTAGCTGAATATATTGATACAGGAGTGACATTAGATTCAAGTATTTATTCCGATAATGAATATATATACTTAATTACAGATGATACATTAAGAAAATATAATTCAGATAATTTAAGTAATTATATAAGTTCACCAAATGTAACAGCAATAACTAATGGTCACATTTTAAGTGATAACAATTATATTTATGTATATGCAGATATTGATGGAAGTTCATCATATATTTATAAATATAATAAAAATGATTTAACTTTAATAGACCAATCTGTTTCAATAAGTAATTTTGGTTTAGGAACAGGGATATTGTTATTAGAAAGTACCAGAGAAACTTTCTTTAATAATGCAAGTGTTCCAGTAACTATTTCAGTTACTAATAATATTGGTGATGCTATTGCAGACATTGATTATTGGAATGGAACTGCTTGGGTAAATACACATACAGATTATAATTTATCAAGTGGTACACCAACAATAGACTTTTCAAGTATAGATATTGCAGATGCTCAAGTTAGAGCAAATATAAATGATGATTATGTATCAAGTGGATATTTAACTACTGGAAACTTTACAGTAATTTCTAATACTGCACCAAACACACCAACAGTTTATACAATACCAACTACTTCAGTTATTTTAGGAGAAGATATTGTAGGATATTGTCAAGTAAACGATTTAGATGTTACTGACGAGAATACAGTTTACTATGAATGGAAAAATGGTGTAACAGTACTCTATAGTGGAACTATAGCAGGAACATATACAGATGGAGAAATTGCAAACTATACATTAACAGGAAATTTAACATCAGCAGACCAAAATATATCATTTGCTTGTAGAACAAATGATGGCTATGAATATAGTAGTTGGGCTGAAACAGATGGAGTATATATCATAAATCCAATCCCTGTAATAAATTCAGTTATTATAAATAATGATATTATTACAGTTACAACAACACCTCATGGAGTATGTAATGCAACAGACTTAAATAATGCAGAATTATATTACAGCTATAAATGGTATGTTAATGATATTGAAACTGAGAACGGAACAAGTGGACTTATTTCAGGAAATCTATTAAATGATTTCACAGGCGAATTATCATTATCAGACGAATTAATCTTTAGTTGTTTTGCAAGTGATGGAGTTTTAGAATCAGTATCATGGGTAAACAGTTCATTAAAAGTTGTTACAGAAAACACTGCACCAACTTATATTAACTCATATATCCCTGCTGTAACAGACATTGGAACTTTAACTGCATATTGTGAAGGTTATGATGCAAACGAAGATAGTTTATCTTTTGATTGGATTTTATACAGAAATGATATTGAGTTTTCAAATGGAACAACAACAGGTGGAGTTTCAAACGTATACAAACTATTAACAAATGTAGAAGATGACTTAACTAATCTTATAACTGGTGATGAATGGATTGTTAGTTGTGCAGTATCAGATGGAATTAATACAACTGATTACACAAACAGTTCAATAACTACAGTTACAAAAGAAAATGTCCCTGCAACAATTTCAGATGTAAAAATGTACCCAATATTATTAATGAATGATTCAGTTGTATCAGCAACAGCAAATGGTTCAGACGTAAACTTTGATAACTTAAATTATTCATTTAATTTATATGAAAGTCCAGTTGAGATTCAAGAACTTGTAGTTGATAATTTCACAGATGGATTAATATTTGAATCTGAATCAGGCGACCCTATAGTAGAAACAGGATTAAATTATCCTTTATGGACTTATTCAGCAAGTAGTTCAAGAACATATCCAACAGTAATACAAGAATCTAATGGTGTTTTAAGTTTAGTTGCAAGATTAGACTCACCTATTACATATTCTTTAAATGGTGCTTATTCACAGCAAAATTATGAAATTAAGAATAATAATGTAAATATTAGTTTTGATGCAAGTGTGCTACATACTCAAAATAATTTATTGGTGGATAGTTGGATTAATGTTGGTAATAATAGATTAAAAACTTTCCCTGGTGGTTATTTAGATACTGGTTATAAGCATTACGATTTATTATATGATAGCGAAACAAAAATCGTAGAATTATATGAGGATAGCATTCTTGTAGGTAGTGCTAATTTAACAAATAGTGATAATAACTATTTAACTTTCCATTTAACAAATGGTAGAACATTTTATCCATCAATCTTTAATATTAAAAATTTAAATGCAACTAAGAGTGTAGCTAGTAATTATGCTATTGTAGAAACAAAGAATATATTAGAAATTCAAAGTGAAGAAGTTTCAGTAGATTTTACATATACGCCTTTAGATAACTATTATTATAAGGTAGGTGTATTTGCAAATGATAGTGATTCAATATCAGATGAATTATTTTCTTATGAATTTTTGTCAAGAGATACAAACTTTGCACCAATTTCCACTGCATCAACAAATCCATCACAATTTGTAGGGGTAGATGATAATATTGAGGGTTATTGTCAAGTTTTAGATGGTGACGGCGACACAATAGAGTATCACTATAAATGGTATGTTAATAATGTTGAAGTTAAATCAGGAAGTCTAACTAATGATAGTTATTTCAAATTCATAGGAGGAACAACTCAATTGTTAGACACTTTAAATTCAAGCTATACATCAGTAGCAGACACAGTAATATTTAGTTGTGCAGGTAGTGATGAATTAATTACAGGGGATTATAATAATGTCTCACAGTATATTTATTCAGAAAATAACTTTGCACCTTCAATGCAATCATTAAACCTTGATATTGAAAGTAACAATATATCAGCAACAGAACCTTCAAATGTTTCATTTATAACTTATGGTTCAGCAATAGATTTAGATGGTGACACAGTTAGATATGAATGGAGATTTGTTAAGAACGGTATATTACAATCAATAACAACAACTGATTACGTTACACAAGGCGAAGTAGTTGATTTTGGTAATTTATCAGAATCATTAACTTCAGTTGGTGATGTTTGGTATATCCAAGCAAGAGCATACGATGGAGTAACATATAGTAGTTGGGCTAATAGTAATTCAGTTACAATAATAAATACTTTACCAGAAATAACATCAGACAGTATTGTAGGCACACCAACAGAAAATGCAACATTAACAGCATCATGTTCAGCTACAGATATTGATATTCAGACTTTAACATTTGAATATAATTGGTATAAAGACGGAGTATTAACAACAACAGGTAACAATCTTCCATTCAACTATACACAAGTTGGTCAGGAATGGATATTAGGATGCAGAGTAAACGATTCAGTTGGTTATACATCATGGACTAACTCTACACCAATAACCATTCTTGATTCTTCAAATATAGCTACAATACAAAGTGTATCAATTCAGAGTTCAGGAAACAATCTAAATGGATTATGCTTAGCAAATGATTTAGACGGTGACACTTTAAACATAAGTTATATTTGGTATAAAAACAATGTAGAGTTTTCAAGTGGTTCAGGTTTAAATTCACAAGGAACTACTCATTCAAATACATTAGTAGATACAATAACTGAAGGTACAAGTTATATTTACAGTTGTAAAGCTATTGATACAGATAGTTCAACAAGTTATGTAAATAGTACAGCATTTTCAATTCCAACAATAAGTTTTAATTATAATGTAGAAGATTTAGGTATAAGTTATATTAAAATAGATTGGACTACAGATTCAGATTCAGTTTATGTTTATGTTGATGATATATTAAGAACTACATCAACTGGAATTTCATACACAATTGAAAGTTTAACACCAGATACTCAATACGAAATAAAACTCGTTCCTTTCAAAGCAAATTATTATGGAACTGCAAGAGTGTTTAATGTAACAACAATTGCAACTGACAACAACCCACCTGTCATGCAAAATGTTTTTATTACACCATCTCTTGCATACACTAATAATGCTTTGACTGGAACTTGTAATGCTAATGATGTAGAAAGTCAAAACATAGTTTACACATATACTTGGAAAGTAAATAATATAACAATAAGTTCAGGAACAACTATTGACAAACCAAGAAATACTAATACAGTAATAGGTAGTATAACTAGCAGTAATTTCGTATCAGGCGATAACATTACACTTGAATGTTTTGCTTATGATGGAATATCAAGCAGTAATGTTTCAAGCTACAATATGACGATAAGTAATTCAGAGCCAGACGTGGAAGTTGCAATCATAGTTATAGATGGTTCAGAATTTTCATGTGAAAATTCATACACAGACTTAGATAGTGATGTAGAAATAAACCAAACTTATGAATGGTATGTAAATGGTAATTTAACAGGATATACTGACATGAGTGTTACAGCTACAAACTTTAATGTTGCTGATGAATTAATATGCACAGTACATACTGGTGACTTATACAATAACATTACTTTAAACACAAGCGTATTCATTGTAGGAGACTTTTCTAGTCCAACTATTACTAATATGGTAGTCCCAGAAAAAGTTTATACTGACAGTTCATACGTATTAAGTGTTAAATGTGAGGATGAAAATAATATTGCTACTGGTTATCCAAGAGTAAGATTTATCAATCCAAACTTCCAAGAAGAAGAATATCAGTTATACTATGAAGGCAATAATGTTTATCAGAGATACCATACATTCCCAGTTACAGGAACATATACAAACTTTGAGTTTGAATGTAAAGACGGTAACAATAACCAAGAAGTAAGTGAATATTCAGGTACATTATTATCACTTGCAAGAGAAACTATAATAAACATTGGTGGTTCAGGTGGTGGTGGAACAACTACTGAAGAAGAATTCAGAGATATAGTATCATTTTCAGTAACTCCTTTAGTTCAAGAGGTTTCAGTCCCAATCGGTTCAACAGAAATAATTGAATTTGAGGTTAAGAATGATGATATTGTTGATATTGATTTCGTAGCATCAATAACATTAACATCAGACACAAATACTTATGAGTGGATGTCTTTTGAAGGTGGTCTAAAAACTACAACTTTTGTAATTACAAAAGAATCAGGACTTGGCTCAAGCAATAAATATGTTAGGTATTATGTAGCAATTCCAAGTGACGTAGAACCAGGTGAATATTTAGGTGAGATAGAAATTACAGGTCTTGACCAAACAGAAACTTATAAAGTTACAATTAATGTTGTATCAGGAACATTCACAGGATTTGCAGACTTCCTATCATATAATCTGTTTAACTTACCTGCATTACAAGTAACAGGTAACGCTGTTGCAGTAGAAGGCACAACAACAGAAAACGAACCAATTCCAGTAAAAATATGGCATTTATTAGTATTTATATCTGGTATTGGTGCTTTGGCTTTCCTATGGTGGAAAATCAAAGGTTAGGTTAGATTCAATGAAAAAATTTGTATTTTTGATTTTTTTAATTGTAATTTTAATGATTCAAGTAGTCTCAGCTTTACAGATTTCTTATGAAGATTTTGAAAGTAATTCATTTTCTGGTGGAACAGGTTGGACTGGTGGATGGTCATACACAGGTGTATGTGATATTACAACATTAACAAATCCAATAGGTAGTTATCAACTTAGAGGTCAGAATCAATGTGATGCAAAAAGAGTATTTGATAGTTCAATCTATCAAAACACAACTATAAGTTTCTATGCAAGTGCAATATCTCTTGAGGGTTCTGAAAATTGTGTATATTCATATTATAATGGAACAGCTTATACAACCTTACTTACAATATTAGATGGTCAAGATGATGGTGTACTCAGATATTATGAATATAATGTATCAAAAGCGACAGAAATTCGTATGAAAACAAATGGTGGTGTTGGTGATTCATGCTTTATGGATAATATTGCAGTAAATGGTGAAAGTTTATCAGCAGAACTCAACATATATTCAAAATTAGAATATCAAAAAAATAGTATGATAGATATTGAAGTTACTTCATCTTTAACAAATACTGAACACATATTTAGTGTATTTGATTCAAATAATAACATAATATGTAATGAAACTCTAAATTCACCATCAATTAAAAATACAATCTTTACATATAGTTGTCAGCTACCAGATACAACTCAAATTAATGCTTATATAACATTATCAACATTAACAGGTAACATAACAAAATCATTTAATATTGTAGATAGTAAAATAGATTTATCAAAATTAAAGATAGAACGAGTATATTTTTCTCCCCAAGTTCTTCAAGGTGGTAATACAGAAATATTCGCAGTAATAAAAAATATAGAACCAATAAATGACATTTATGTAACCTTAACATTTCCGGATAATACTACAAGACGATTTTCAATGTCAGAAACATATAATAATAATGAATATCGAGGTTTTATTACAGATACATTTCAAACAAATATTACTAAATTTGAAATAATAGCTGAATCAGGAATATATTATGATAAATACAATAATCAATATTATGTTGCACCTTATAGCGTAGACTTCGTAGATACAGTAAATTATGTTAATAAAGTTTTAGAAGCAAAAATGGAAGTTCATGGAACTGAATATTTACCAGGTGATAATGCAAAGATTTGGTTACAATTACAAGATGAGTTTGGTCAAGCTGTAAACGATGGAGTTTGTGAGGTAGATATTTATACACCAGGTGGTGGGTATTTTATTGAACAAGGTTCAATGACTAATATGTATCATGATGGTATATATTATTACAATTTTGTAGCACCATTAACTAATGGTGTATACCCCGCAATAGCTAGATGTTATTTTTCAGGAACACAAGATTTCGAGACAGCAGACAATTTCACTTTAACAACAGGAACACAGACAAATACATATATTAATACACAAGTTTTAGACTTATCTTACCATGAATTAAAAGAAGGTAATGCAGGAGGTCAAAAACGTCTAAATGTAACTTATACTTTTAACAATATGTGTGGTATTAATACGTCACAGGATTTATTAACAGGTGTAACATTTACAATAAATGCACAGTGGGATTCAATTATAAACGATAATATTGAAATATATTATTATAATTATAATACAAGTAACTGGACTTTATTACCGAATAAAATAATATCACCAAATTTAGGCACAATAGTAACAAACACTATAAACTTAAATAATTTAACAACTTATGGTATAGTAAATTCAAGTGGTTCATCTCAAATAAGATTATTAGATACAAATATAATAGATTCAGGAACATCAATATTAAACGTAGATTATTTATCTATTGGTTGCAATCGATATACAGACCCACAATGGCAAGAGGTTAAAGGTAGTTCTGAAGCACATATCAGTTCAAGGGAACTCGGTGATTTAGGTTACTATGCAAAAATAGTTGATTACGGTGAACTTAGAAATAATACATTTTTAGATGGTTTTGATATATATTACACAATAGGTAGTCAGACAGCATCAACTCAACCAGATGTAATAATACATTTACCATTATTTTATCCATTTCCTGCAACACACGTTACAAATGTTCAGATATATAATTCCACTTCAATGACATGGGATAATATTAGTTACACAAGTTCAATAGATTCAACAGGCAGAGATAATATTATAGTAACAATAGATATTCAACCAGAAACAAATTACGCATTTAAAGTAGTAAGTGAAAATTATTGGAAACAAAAAATATTTTCAGATGCAGACAATATAAAATTATTAAATGATTTTATAGAGATAGCATGTTGGAATTATGTTTTAGGTAACAATTTAACAAATTACACTATACCAAATGGTGATACAGACCATTATCCAGATGATAATTTCTACGCATCTTGTGATAGATTTTTAACATCTGACTATAAGTATGAATTAGAATTTACAGAATTTGAAAATCTAAATCACTTTTCAACAAATTTCACATTATCAGAAATGTATACATTAGAATCAAGATATGCACATGTTGAACAAGCAGGACATGAGATGGTTTCTTATGGTCAAGTTATATTAGATGGTCTTAGTGTAGGTGCAGATTATTCCTTAGCACTTTTATCAGACCCATTCCCACCAGATAATCCATATTACGCAAAATATTTCGCAAATATATCAACTGGTGCAATAAATTACTTTAAAAATCAACAAAATTATGCAAATTTAGTAAGTGGACTTTCAAATATAAGTTCAATGTTAAATAATATTAATTATTCAGTTTCAATCACACCAGATTTAGTATGGAATTTTTCAAATAGAACATTAACAGCACAACAAGAATCATGGATAGGTGGAACAGAATATTCAGCAACTGAGACTACAGGTAAAGTTGTAGTTAGAATGAGTGACCAAACAGGTGTTCCTGTAACTGGTGGTAATTGCACAATGACTACATTTTTTAATGGTTCAATATTAATAAATCAAACTCCAATGACAGAATATGTTGGAACTCCTGAGGGTGTATATTATGTAGACTTTAATTTAACAGGTGTAGGTGGCGTTTATCCTTATACTGTTGATTGCTTAAAGGCAGGAAAAAATTATTATCTTTTAGGGACATATCATATTTTTGATAACACTTATACAACTGATTTACTTGAAAACATAAATTCATCACTAACTTCATACTATAATAACATATTATCATATTTAATTGATATGAATACAACAATATATTATATAAATGGAACAGTTGTCGATATAAATAATACAGTCTTAGACATTGAATCACAATTATATAACATAGACGGTCAATTAGTAACCATTGAGGATTACTTAGACCAAATCAATACAACAGTAACTAATATATACGATATTTTAATTAATATTGATAATATATTAGACCAAATCAATTACACAATCAATAGTCTTAACGAAACAGTAACAGTAGACCTGTCTGGAATTGAAGCATCATTACTTGAGTTAAGAGAAGAAGTAGATTATAGCAATGAATTTAGCCAAGAATCTATTTTTCTTATAACAGACAGTATTGTAGCGACACAAAAAGCACAGGCAACAGATAATCAAGAAGAGATTATAGAAGAGTTAAGATTAGTTGAAACAAATCTTAAAGAGTTAAAGGATGGGAATAACGAGGAACAAATAAATCCTTTGTTATCTTTAACTCTTTTAGGTTTTTTAAGCTTAGTATTAATATTATTAATTTACAAGAAAAAATCAAAACAAAATCAGATTCACACATCGGAGGGTGAAGTAATATGAAAATAAACAAATTTTTAATAATACCATTAATGATGGTATTAATGGTATTAATGGTAAATAGTGCGAGTGCTTGTGAGACATTAAATTCTACTTGTACTCCATGTAGTGGAGGATGGGTTGGTACATCCCTATCAGGTCAATTTGAAGGTTATGATTGGAGTACAGATACAACTTATGGAGACATTAGTAGTTGGGATACGTCTTGTATTACTGATATGAGTTCATTATTTAAAAGCTCAGATTTCAATCAAAATATTGGTAGTTGGAATACAAGTTCAGTAACTAATATGAATAGCATGTTTTATAGTGCAAGTATTTTTAATCAAAATATAAATGGTTGGGATACGAGTAGTGTAACTAATATGGCTTCTATGTTTTTAAATTCAGGATTCAATCAAAATATAAATGGTTGGGATACAAGTTCAGTAACTACTATGAATAACATGTTTCGTAGTTCAAGTTATAATCAAAATATTGGTGCTTGGGATACTAACAGTGTAACTGATATGTTTCAAATGTTTTATGGTACACCTTTTAATCAAGATATTGGTGCTTGGAATACAAGTAGTGTAACTAATATGGCAGAAATGTTTGAGGGTGGTAATTTCAATCAAAATATAGGTGGTTGGGATACAGGTAGTGTAACTACTATGGCTTTAATGTTTTGGAACACACCTTTCAATCAAGATATTGGTGCTTGGGATACAAGTTCATTAATTTCTATGAATAATATGTTTGCTAAAACACCTTTCAATCAAACTATTGGTGCTTGGGATACAAGTAGTGTTACTAATATGGGTGGAGTATTTAATGAAGCAAGTAATTTCAATCAAGATATTAGTGGTTGGGATACAAGTTCAGTAACTACTATGAGTGAAATGTTTGGTTACGCATCTAGTTTTAATCAAAATATTGGTAGTTGGGATACAAGTTCTGTGACTGATATGTCTTACATGTTTTCAAGTGCAACAGTTTTTAATCAAGACCTAACTTATTGGTGCGTTTCGAATATTCCATCAGAACCAAATGCTTTTGCACCATCGTCAACTCTTGAAATAAGTAATTATCCAGTTTGGGGAACTTGTCCTGCACCACCTATATTAGAAGTATCAACAGTTTCTTCAGGAGATATATCTCTTTTATTTGATAGTCCAGTATTAGCAAGTGAAGTAAGTTTTGGTAATAATTGGGTTTATGTTGATTCAGGAAGTTCAGCTAATGTTCCTGCAACTATAACATTTTCAAATGTAAATAGTTTAAGTTATATTCCATATAGAAACGGAGTTGTTTGTTTAAGTATTTATTGTTCAAATATTGTAAATGATGGACAAAGCATTACTTTTGATGTTAATGGATTTAGTAATTATTCAATTGAATTTGACACATCAGGATATACAGGTTCATTTGTAATTGCAGATAGATTAAACTTTTATAATTCAGAACAACACATTGTGAGTGTTACTAATGCAATTGGTGGAAGTGGAGATGCAACAATTACTATGCCAACTGGATTTACATTTGTATCTTCAGTAGATGGATGTACAAATCCATCAGGACAAACAGTAAATTGTACAGGAATTGCAAATAATGATAATTCTGTTTTTATTATGAGCAGTCCTTCTGGTCAAACTGAATATAGTTTACATACATTAAGTACAACATTAAATGCAAGTCCACTTAATGATGTCGAATTTATCAATATTAAGGACAACGAAATTTTTTCAACTTTGGTCGAGTACGGAAGAGGTCGTGGAAATTATTTCTATAATAGCATGGGAACGACAACAAGTGCAGGTACAGGTACAGGTTACCCTTACGTTCCAAATGCTACAGACTTTGAATTAAACTATCTTCACAAAGTTTTTAGTATTAAACAGTATTTTAATCTAGCAACAAGTAGAGTATCAGATGTATCTTTTACGTGTGTATATCCATATCATACAGTGGTAAGACAACATTCAACGACAGCTATTACAAATGATGCAAATGATTGGACTGTTGTTTATGCAATTCCAAGAATAGATGGTTCATGGGAACGTATCGGTTATCTAGGTATGGACTTTGATGCAGGTGAATATAACGTTGGTGATAATTTCACAATTAGTTGTACTGACTTACAATACACTTTAGAGGATGCTTACGGTAATATTATAGTAGACGAAGATTCATTTGAACTTGAAATCAGAAATCCAAATCCATTAACAGTTTCAGCATCAAGTGGAAGTGTTCAGATTGGAAACGGAACAAGTGAAGTTGAAGTTACTTATACTATAACAAATGCAGAAGTTTATCCATTAGATTCAATGCAAATAGAAATCCAAGCACCAGAAAATTCACAGTTTATTGGAGTTAGAGGTGAATTATGGGGAACTGGAAAAACTAAGTATATGTATGAATTAACTAATATGCAACCAAGTCAAGTTGAAACATTAACTCTTGTAGCAAGATTTGATACAAGTGCAACATCAGATACAACTTTATTATTATCTGAAGGAATAAAAGCTAAATTTGTTCCAACATGGGAATTAAATGCTTATAATCCAATGACTTATGTTCAGGACATATCAGTTACAGAGACACAAACAGTTAATTATGGTGTAACTTCAGTAATAACAAGTTTACAAGCACAACTAACACAGATTGAATCTAATACTGTAACGATAAATAATACAATTAATGGATTTAATGCTTTACTCGTTGCAATTAATGATACAACTACAACAACTGGTGCAAATTTACTAAGTATCAACTCAACTCTATCAAGTCAAATGACAGATGGATTTGGAAATATTACATTAGATATTAGTGATTTATCAACTCAGGTAACTAACTTTGAAGCTAACGTAGAACAGTTAGTAAACTGCACAGCAAACCCTGTAGCACCATTATGTGTAAAGGTTGATAATTTAAACATAAGTATAACAAATATCCAAAATGATTTACTTAGTATAAATTCAAGTTTGTCAACTCAAATTGGTGATTTAAATACTACAATAATGAATGAATTATCAAGTCAGTTTGCAAACGTTGAAGCTAACTTTACATACACTAATAATTTAATCTTGTCAATCAACACAAGTATAATGGATAATATAGATTCATTAAACTTTACAGGATTACAACAAGAAATTAGTGATATGACAGTATTAGTTACTGCAATTGACGGAAATGTTACGAACATGTATGCAGATTTATTAAGCATAAATGTAAGCATTGGTAATCAACTCTCAACATTCAATCAAAACTTTACAGACATAATGGAAGAACTTTCATATATGCAAGGATTTAACGAAGAGTTGATTTTCTTAGTAACAGACAGTGTAGGTTTAGCACAAGAATCTCAGACTGCTTATGGTCAAGGTGACACAGAAACAGCAAATTTAAAATTAGCAGAAGCAACTGAGGTTTTAGAAGAAGCTAGAGATTACATTGAAAAACAACAACAAATAACACAGAACCAAATAGACCAAAAAACTCACAAAGGATTTAAGAAAATCATTTTCTGGGTAGAGGGTTTATTTATCTAAGAGACAAAATGGAACGAAAGATTATTTGGGTTATCATGTTTGTATTAATTAGTCAGTTAGCGATAGCTGATTACTTTTATACACCGATGAACTTTGATAGTCCAACTAATCATAGTTTCAATATTTCTTTAGATGGTTATGTGAATGTAACTTTACCACAAGGTTTTACTTTAATTAGTGGTAATTTATCAGGTCAAGATAATTTAAGTTTTGTAATACAGAGTCCTATGGTTAATCAGACAACTCCACAGTTATTTACAGGAACGATTTATCTGAATGGCACACCCTCCGATGAATTTTATTTATTGTCAGTATCAGATGACAAGATTGTAGATACTAAGGTTGAGGTTGGTCATGGTGATTTTAATTACATTGACTATAATAGTTATATTGGCACTGATAATACTTTACTTTTTAATATCATAAGAGTTTGGGCTATGGGAAGTGATATAATAGGAGAACCTGCAATGGATGTAAGATTCAATTGCACTTATCCTTTAATCATTCCAAACACTGTTGATAGTAAATATGAAACCTCGTATACTGCGAATAATATCACAGCAGAGGGCTTTTTAGGTCGGATGGAAGGCGTTTCAATGTTTAGGGTATTTGTCCTATCCCAAGAAATTGCTTATCATGAAGATTCTTTTTATTTAGTTGATTGCGATAAATTATATTACACTTTTCCACATACTGAAGTTATAGCAGACATTCAAGACATAAATTTAGAGGTAAGAAGTACAGACCCATTATCAATAAATATGGTCAATAATACAGGTTATATTACTTACACAATATTAAATTCAGAGGAATATGATTTAAGAGACTTAGAGTTTTTATGGACTATAGGAACACACACATCACGACAAAAATTAGATAGCCTAAAATCTGGCGAATTTATTCAGTATAACATTGCAACTAATGTATCAGGAACAGTAGACTTTAATGCACGTTTTATTCCAGAATGGATGTTTAATAGTCGTTCACCATTATATTATGAACAGACAACTTTTGATAACTATTACGCACCAACATTCTTTGATTCAATTGACCCAAGCTTATATTATGGAAATCAATCAGTTTTAACACCATCTATATTTGAAACACAAGTAGCAGGATTTGAGATAGAAACATATCAAGTTCCACCATTTGGATTAACTTACCAAGTAGAATATATCTTTTTTAATGATAATAATGAGGTAATTTCTAGGGTAACAAGAGAAATCACTGGTCTAGGTAATCACATAATATCATTTGTTGATGATGATTTAGTTTCTGAAAGTTTAACTGAAGATTTTTCAGTCTATACAATAGTTTCAATTAAAGATGACGATAACCAATGGTACGATTTTCCAATGGGATACATCGGTAAAATAACAATCAATGAATTAACATCAAATGCACCAGGTGGTGCAGGTCTTTATGACGTTATAGTTACAACTGAAAACACAAGATATGATACAGATTCAACTATTTCAGCTACAATTACAATAGTAAACACAGGCGATACACCAGACGAAGATACAGTTTTAACTTATTGGTTACAAGATAATCAAGGTAACGTATATGGTGAGACAAGAGAACAGATATTAGAAGTCCCAGTTGGTACTACTACATTAACACGAGAGGTTAGCTTACCTTTAAATTCCAAACCTGGTGAATGGCGTTTTGTAGCAACCTATGAAACAGTGGTGCAACCAATCATAAGCGTCCACGACAGTTTTGAGGTCAAAGATTTAACTATTCAAGAGAAGGTCAATGATTCAGTTAAAAAATTCTTCAGTGGTAACTGGATATTAACAGGTATAATCATATTTTTTGGTCTACTCTTACTATTACTTTTATTATTTTTACCAAGAAAAAAAGAAAAGAAATGGGATAATTATTCTCAAACCAAAGATTGGGACACTTGGGAAAAGCAGGAATAAAAAGAAAGATTTATATAAAAGATATATATAATATCAGGTATGAGGTTTTTGATAATACTTTTTGCATTTATTATATTATTTAGTTACAATGCCTCAGCATTGACCATGAAAGAAAATACTGTACTCAATCAAGGGAACATTAATTACATATTTGAAAATGAGTTAGTAGTTGATTCGTTTAATCTAATATCAAATGGTATTGAAATCAACAACGATAGACTAATTTTTATCCCAGAGGGTGGCAAAGTAAACATTTATTTCTATAGTTGGTCAGATGCAAACAAATCAATCGGAATCAAATCAAGTGTTCCACAGGAAATCACGTTTAAGATAACAATAAATAGCCAGAAACAATATTTATATGATGGTAACACATATTATGTCGATAAATATAATATTGGCACAGACCTTGATACTCTTTATGTAATCCAACTTGGTGAATCAGAGGTTGAGGATTATATTGAAACGTCTGTAAAGAAACTAAATTGGTATCAACAAAAGATATTTGAGATAGAATTATCACAAGAAAAGAATGAATATGGTGTAATAAAAGGTCATAATTTTGCAATCACTTATCTTAGTTTTATAATATTTATTATTTCAGTTCTATTTTTATGGGTGATAATATGGCGAATTTTCTAAAACCATTAATATTCATTTTATTCATGATAATACTTGGACTTAGTGTTAATGCTTTTATGATAGACCAAGATGATAATATATACGTAACAGCAGGAAACAGTGTTGAGGGTGCGTTTATGATTTATGAGGCAGGAAGTATTAACTATACAATAAAATCTGATTTTGAATGGATTAGTTTTGATAAGACCAAATATGTAAATACATTACCTTCTTATAGAGGTAAAGAAATATCAAATAACGCTTTCTTAGTTAAATATTATATCAATGTCCCAGATAATGCAGACATAAGTGTTCATAGAACAACAATAGAGGTTACAGATGGTCAATCAACTAAATACGTTAATTTAAAGATAAGTGTCCAATCAGGATTCTTCAAAAGTCTGTTTCAATCTTTAAGTAGACCAAATACATGGCTATATGTGTTCTCAGTCTTAGGTGGACTTCTTTTAATTCTACTTATTATTACAATTCCAAGAGGTAGTAAAAAGTGAAATTTTCTGTAATTGTTATAATAATTATCATGATATTAGGTATATTTATTTCATCATTCTTATTAGTTCAAAACACAAATATACTTTACAAACAAAAAGGTAGTACATTTAGTAAGAATGTTATGATTAAATCTACAGATACACAAGCAGATGGTGGATATATTAGAATAATATCAAATCAAAAAACAAGAAGTGCAATGAACTGGGCAACATTTGATAATGGTGAACAATACTATTATTTCACAATTAATCCAGACGAAATGATAAAAAAGAGAGTAAATTTTAGTTTACCATCTATTATGGATAATACTGTTTATTATGTTGATTTTGAGATAAAATATCTTTCTGGGAAGACAGAAATTAAAACAATATCATTTAGGGTGATTTAGTCAAATCAACCACTGATTAAAATCAGTGGCTTGTCGGGTGACGAAACGACACGCAAGGATTGACTACCAAGAGTTGAAACAA
>DZAZ01000007.1:0-41650 GCA_022729755.1 Helicobacter cetorum
AAGGTAACAGTTGCGATGAGCATAAGCTTTTTTCGAAATGCTGTTTTGACAGGTTTGGGTAGAATAGACTTCTTGCAAAACTAAAAAAATTAAAGTGGTTTACAAATAAAATACACTTAAACTTGTTAGACTATCAATATCATTTAAATGAGTTTTGCAAGAAGTCTAATATTATGTCAATTTTCTTTTCATAAAACACCTTTTGTTAAATTTTAGCAGTTTTTTTTAATTTTCAATTTAACACTTTTTTATTCAAGATATAAATAAGCCCTAAAACTAATATAAAAATAAAACTAAACATTTCAGCCACACCTATAAATCCAAGCTCGTGGATACTAACTGCCCACGGATACATAAAAATAATTTCCACATCAAAAAGTACAAATAAAATCGCAATTAAATAATATTTTATATTATATTGCTGTTTTGCACTCCCAATCATTTTTGAAATTCCACTCTCATAAGGCTCATTTTTTATGCTATTTTGATAGTTTTGTGGACCTATAAATTTTGTTAAATTAAAAATAACAGGTATTAAAATAGCAATTGACAATAATAAAATTATTGAAAAAATAACTTCCAAATTCATTTTAACCTCCAATCACTTCTAACAACTCTTTTACCACCTCTTTATCACTAAAATGAAGTTTTTTATCGCCTATTATTTGATACTCTTCATCGCCTTTACCTAAAATTAAAAGTACATCATTTTTATCTTGAATTTGCATTGCAAGTTTTATAGCCTCTTTTCTATCTTCAATAAGTGTCACTTTTTGGCTCTCTTTTATTCCACTTAAAATCTCTTGCATAATCTCTTTTGGATTTTCGCTTCTAGAATTATCGCTTGTAATAATTATTTTTTTAGCAAAAATTTCAGCAACTTTACCCATCAAAGCTCGTTTGCTTCTATCTCTATCGCCTCCAGCTCCAAAAACTACGATTAAATTTTGATTTTTAAAACTATCCAAAACTTGTTTCATTCCATCAGGTGTATGAGCAAAATCTACGATTATAAGCGGTTTTTCACTCACAATTTCCATTCTACCACTTACACCTGCAAAATTTTCAACCACTTCACAAATCTCTTTTAAAGGCTTATTTGTGAGTATTTTAACTGCACTAATTCCCGCACATAAATTATATAAATTAAAAAGCCCATAGAGATTTGAGTAAAATGTTTCATTTTCTTCAAAAGCCTTAATAACAGCACTTATTCCATCATTTAGCGAATAAGCCATAATTTTAAATACACTAGCACTCTCGATTGAATAAGTATAGGCATTTTTGAAATTAAATTGAATATTTTTATCATCTTTATTTAGTAATTTTGGCGACTCATCTTCAAAAAAACTATTTTTTACATCAATATAATTTTGTAAAGTTTTATGATAGTCTAAATGGTCTTGAGTAATATTTGTGTGAATTTTAAGTGCAAATTCTAATCCCTCTATCCTCTCTTGTTCAATTGCGTGCGAACTAACTTCCATCACAAAAAAATCACAATTTTGTTTTGAAGCAAAATCAATATTTGCATAAATTTCAATTAAAGCTGGAGTTGTGAGAGATTTCTCTTTAATTAACTCATCATTTACAAAAAAACCTCTAGTCCCAAGTAGTGCGACTTTATAACCTAAATCCAATAAAAGTGAGTAAATTAAGGCTGTTGTTGTAGTTTTACCATTTGTACCTGTAACTCCGATTATTTTTATATTTAAATTCAAAAAATCTTTTAAATCATAAGGTGTAAGCGAAATTTTCGCCCCAAATTCTCCAGCCTCTTTAATATATTTGCCAGAACTTTTAGTTATTAAAAAAGCTGTCTTTTCATCGCACTCTTTTGAATTATCACTGATATATTTAAACTCTTTTGCATTTACTTGTATTTTCAATTTTTTACTTCCCCATAAATTTTATTTTATACATCAATTCCTCTATTTTCCACTACTTCCCCATAAATTCTTGCAGTTGCGATATTTACTTCAGTGATTTTTACTCTCAAGTGGTCAAAAAGTTCTATATTCTTTTCTCTAGGTAAAAATATTCTTGCTCCTGAAATCAACTCTCCTTCGATTTTTGCGATTGGAGTTCTATCTGGTTCAACCAAAATCGCTTTTACAATTTTACCTATGTTTTCTTTTGCCCATCTAGCAAAAACTCTATCTAAAAAATCCCACTCAACTCTCATAGCTTCTCGCTCAAGTTCACTTACTTTCACAGTGACACTCTCCATATTTCTAAGCAAAAATTCTTCTTTTTTCACTTCACCTCTAATAATAGTTTTTAGTAATCTATGAAGTGTTAAATCTGAATATCGTCTAATAGGCGAAGTAAAATGGGTATAGTGAGTAAATCCAAGTCCAAAATGTCCAATATTGTGATAAGTGTAAGAGGCTTGTTTTTGGGCTTTAATAATTAATTTATCTACATATTTGGATAAATTTTTCTTTTTAGCTTCAACTTGAATTGCCTCTATTAATTCGTGAATTGAATGATTATGAACATTTGCAAAAATCCCAATAGTTGCCAAATCATTTAATAAATCTTCAATTTTTTCGCTGTCTGGTTCTTCGTGAGTTCTAAATATTCCAACTTTAAACATTTTCGCAGCAGCTTTATTTGCTAAAAGCATACAATCTTCAATCAATGAGTGCGATGGAGTTTCATCTTCAATTTTTACATCAACCAATTTAAACTCTGTATCTAGCACCATTTTAACCTCATCAGAGCTAAAATCGTATCCTTTTTTTAATCTTGATTTTTTTAATTTTGAAGTAATTTCATATAGTGGTAATAAAAATTTTAAAATCTCTTTTTCAGCATCATCTAAATTTTCAAATTTATTAGCTAGAAATTCATCAACTCTCGCATAAGTAAAGCGTTTTTTAGAGTTTATTACTCCATCAAAAAGTTCCTCTTTTTTGACATTAAAATTATCATCTAAGCTAATTTTAAAAATAAAAGCTAATCTATCTTCATTTGGTTTAAGTGAGCAAATATTTTCACTAAGTTTTCTAGGTAACATTGGAATTGCTTTGTGTGGAAAATAGATACTAAAACCTCGTTTATAAGCCTCTTTATCGATGTTTGAGTTAAGAGCTACATACTCACTTACATCAGCAATTGCAATATAGAGTTCTCTTTTTTCTACATCAAAATAAATTGCATCATCAAAATCTTTTGCATCATTTGGGTCAATTGTACAAAAAGGAAGATGAGTTAAATCTCTTCTATCTAAATACATACTTTTATCTACATAATCGCCATAACTACTAGCTTCAGCTTCAGCTTCTTGGCTAAAGAATTCACTTTTGTTAAATAGTGCTAATGAAATTTTTTCATCCACATTAGGCTCATCTAACACTCCCAAAACTTCGGTTATTGTAGATGTTTTATTATCTATTTTTAAAACTGTATTTGGTGGAAGTTGTTTAAGCGATTTTTGAGTAGCATTAAGTTCAATTGCCATTTCACTTTTGACATTTATTCCAAAAATTCTATCACTTATTTTAGTTAAATATACAACACTATATTCAAACTCCTTTTCCAAAATATAGACAACTTTTGCACTAGGTCGACCTTTTTTTCCAAAAATCCTTTTAGCAATTACTAAATCTTTTCTATTTGCACCATTTAAATCATCAAGCACTAAATCTTTTTGATTTTTGCCAATAATTTCTAAAAATCCTCTTCCACCTCTTGAAATATCAACTACTCCAACTCTATGTTTTTCATCAAATGTAATTTCGTGTTTTTTGTATTTAAGCACTTTTAATCTAACTAACTCATTTATCAATTCTTGGTCTTTTCGTGGAATATCTTTAGCATCAATCCCACGAATAAGCTTTATCATCAACTCTTTCAAATCTTACCTTTTTTTTACTCGTCTCTTAATTGCAATCCATCTGAATAAGTTTTCACTTGTTTTGTTGCTTTTGTATCTATTTTATTTTTTAAATTATCTTCAACTCTATCCATTTTATTAATAAACTCTTTTTTATTTTCACTTATATTTGCACTGATTTTTGAAAGTTTAGAGTTTAACTCATTTAATTGATTTGAGAGTGAATTTAATCTTTGATTGATATTTTTATCATCAAATTTAACCTCTTTAATAACCTCTTTTTGAATTGGAACACTTGGAGTTGGTGAAACTGGCATAATAGTTGTTGTTTTTGGCTCTTGAGCTTTTATTTCATTTAATAGATTTTTAAACTCACTAATACTTTGATTTAAGTTTGCAATTTCGCTTTTTATTGCTTTTGCTTCATTTTCAAACATACTCGTATCAACTTTCACTTTTTCAGCATTTTGTGAAGTTTTAGTCGTTTGTGGTGAAGCTGGTACAATTCGCTCGATTATTTTAGTCGAACTACCATGTTTTGTTAAATCTTCCATAATTGTAAGCCCAAAATAGATAACAGCCGCTAAAGTTAAAATTATCATAAAAAATATAACTCTAAACAGTGAGTCGGTTGAAGCTTTTTTGCTCAAAATCGCTTTTTTGCTATCTTTTTCATCTTCAATCAACTCATTTTTAACATCACTATCATTTTTAGCTTTAGAAACATTAGAAATATTAGAGATATTTGAAATGCTTGTTTTTATCTCATCTAAATTGCCCTTAATATCTTCACTTTGAACTTTTATTTGACTTTTTAATTTTTCAAACTCTAAGTTAATATTTTCATTTACAACTTTGCCAATATCCCTATCTTTCAAAATTCCCAAACCAACTTTAAGCTCGTCAATTTTACTCTCTAATGGTTTTAAATCTATGCTGCTAGTATTCATATGATTAATACTTACTTCCTTCTTTTTTTCTTCTGTTTTTGAGGCGAAAAAATCATCTTTTGGATTAGTTTCAGAACTTCCACCAAAAAAATCATCTTTTACCTCTTTTTTAACCTCATTTTCTGCAAATCCAAAATTTAAATCATCATCATTTTCTTTTGGAGTTGAATCTATATTTTTTTTAGGTTCAAATACATCTTTTACCTCAATCCCATCTTTATCAAAACTTATATGCATACTAACACCTTTTTTTAATAAAAAATACTACTCATATAACCAACTACACGAGTTTTATCGCCACTTGCATCAGCACTAGTTCTATAATCTAAAATTTTAGATTTTAACTTCTGAATTTTTGCAACTTCAACTATTGCCTTTAGCCCTATTTTTCCACAAGCTTCACATCCACTCTCCAAAATATTTAAATCTAGCTTTTCAACTCCATTTAAACAAAAATTATCAAGTTTATTCGCCTCTTTTAAATTATAAAAGTGACTTAAATCAGTGCTAATTATAATTAAATTATCATTATCATTTAATATAAACTCAATTATTTTGGATAAATCTCTATAATCGATATCTCCATAAACTAACTCAATCACTTTAATATCAGCTAAATAATATTTTAAAAATGGCATTTGAGTTTCGCTACTATGCTCTTTGTGCGCTTCAGGATTGAATTTTATCTTATTAAAACTATTTTGCAATTTTTTTAAATATTGCAAATCTATCTCTAAATTTCCAAAAGGAGTTTCATAAAAATTAAACTCGCTTCCACTAATATAATTTAAATAAACCCTATGACTAGGACCAATCACAATTGCTCGTTTTTTTGCTTTTAGTACTCTATAAGCAAAATTTGCACTAAAACCAGAATAAATATATCCAGCGTGTGGGCAAATTATAGCTTTTGGAGAAAGTTCTAATATTGATTTATCTTTTAGATATGTATCTATTGTGTTATTCCATTTTTTAATCATATCCTCAATTTCAAGTTTAGAATTTGGATAAAACATTCCACTATGAACAGCTTTTCTCGTCATTTTAATATCCTTTTAAATCAATTTAAAAATTTAATCTATTTTAAATTATAATAGCTTTTAATTTGCATATCAAGGAGTTTTATGAAATATATATTTGGTCCTATTGCTTCTCGTAGGTTTGGTTTGTCGCTTGGAATTGATTTAAGCCCTGATGAGAAAATTTGTAATTTTGATTGTTTGTATTGTGAATTGCCTTCAGTTAAGCCAAAAGATAAACAAAGCAATCCCGCAAAATTAGAAGATATTTTAAAAGAGTTAAAAGAAGCTTTGATTAAATTTAATTATATTGATGTGATAACTATAACGGCAAACGGTGAGCCAACTTTATACCCATTTTTGAATGAGTTGATTGATGAGGTTAATAAAATCAAAGACAATAAAAAAAGTTTAATTTTATCCAATGGTTCAACTATTTATAAAGATAAAATTCAAAAAGCACTTAAAAAGCTTGATATTGTAAAGCTTTCGCTTGATTGTGCTACTAATATTTGTTTTAAAAAACTTGATAGAGCCATTGAAATTGATATCGATAAAACAATTAATGGTATGATAAATTTTAAAAAAGAGTTTAAAAATTCTTTAATAATAGAAATTTTATTTGTAAAAAATATAAACGATAAAGAGAGTGAAATAAAAGCATTAAAAGAAGCACTTAAAAGAATAAATCCTGATAGAATTGATTTAAATTCGATAGATAGACCTCCAGCTTATGAAGTTAAAGGTTTAAGTTATAATGAACTGTTTGAAATTGCTAAAAATTTTGAAGGTTTTAATATTTCGATTGCTTCAAGAAAAAATGAAAAAGTTATTAAAAGTGAATTTAGTGAAAGTGATATTTTAAATACAATTACAAAAAGACCTTTAACACAAAACGATGTAGATTTACTTTTTTGTGAAAAATCTAAAAAAAATCTTGAAGAGTTGTTAACTAAAAATATTTTGAGTGTTAAAAATATAGCAGGAGTTGATTTTTTTTGTAAAAACTATTGACAAATAAGAAAAATTCTTATATAATTCCACCCACATTTAAAGAAACTTCTTTAAGTCTTATTCCGAATTAGCTCAGCGGTAGAGTAGGTGACTGTTAATCACTTGGTCGCTGGTTCGAATCCAGCATTCGGAGCCACTTTTTAAATTAGATCCGATAAAATTTATTTAAATATTAGCTTAACTTAAGCATCCTCCCCCCCCTTTTTTATTCTTTTTTTTCCCTTTTTTAAAGTTTTGTAATAATTTTTATGCTATTTTTTCATATTCACAATGTTTATAAAGATTAAAAAAGGTAAAACCAATGCAATATTTAAAACAAATAGATTTAAAATCTACTCTTTTTTTACTTTCATCGATTTTTGTATCAATTTATTTAATTTTTTTCTTAAATCAAAATATTTTCGGAGCAATTGTAGTAATAATTTCAATTGTTATTTTTTTCATTCCTTTGGCAAAAAGTGATAACGATAAAGAAACTTTAGAGTATATTTTAGATGTTACGATTGAAGCAGCAAATGGTCATTTATCCAAAAGAATTTCAATTGATGATGATAAAAGTATGATAGGTAAAATTGCTTGGGCGATAAATGATATGCTTGACCAAACTGAAGTAATTTTACGAGAAAGTAGAAACACAATTGATAGAGTAACTAAAGGGGAAATTTATAGAACAGTTTTTCCTGAAGGTTTACACGATGAGTTTAATACAACTTCTAAAACGATTAAAAGAGCTATTGAGGATATGTGTGATAATGTCGAAAATCAAAGAAGAGGCGAACTTTCTAAAGAGTTTGAAAAGTTAGGTGATGGAGTTAAGGGGAGTTTGGATGTAATTTCAAGAGATATTGAAAAAGGTAGTATGGAGGCTAGGGAAATTTCTAATGAAATGTTAAAAATTTCAACTGAATCTAATCAAACTTTAAATGAAGTTAAAAATGTAAATGAAGAGTTGCATAAATTAAATATTATAATCAGTGATATGGCAGTTTCTATTAATGCACTTCACGAAAATGTATCTAATATCACTTCAATTATAAATTTAATTAAAGATATAGCCGAACAAACAAATTTATTGGCACTTAATGCCGCAATTGAAGCAGCAAGAGCTGGTGAACACGGTAGAGGGTTTGCAATTGTGGCTGATGAGGTTAGAAAATTAGCTGAACGAACTCAAAAAGCTACAAGTGAAATTTCAGTTACAATTAAAAATTTACAACAACAAACAAACGAAATTCAAACAAATTCTGACAATATAAATTCAATTGCAGGACACACAACAGAAGTCATAAATGGCTTTGAAATAACAATAAATCACTTTAATCAAAATTTAGATAATGTCTCTGTAGTTGCTACAAAAAGTAGTGCTCAACTTTTTATTGCTTTAGCGAAAATTGACCATATTTTTTATAAATCAAAAATTTATACAGCCGTTGTAAACGGAACAATAACAGATGATTTATTTATAGATTCACACCAGTGTGATTTTGGTCATTGGTATGAACTTGATGGAAAAGAAATATTTGGAGATACTAGAGCTTACAAAGAGATAGATGTGCCTCACCATCAAATTCACGAATTAGTACAAGTAAATTTAGAGTGTGCAAAAGAGGGAAAATGTCACTTAATAGATAAAAAGTTAGAAGCAATTAAAAGATTTGAAAAAGTTGAAGAAGCTAGTAATAAACTTTTTGCTTTACTTGATAGTATGATAGAAGAGAAAGATTGGAAAATTCACTATAATTAATTCTAATAATTTAAGTAATTTTTATTTTGCCGATTTTAAAGAGGAAATTATAAAAAAGGCTTATTGTGAAGTATAATTTTAGTGAACACGAAGATTTAAACACTCTTTTAAACACGGTTGTTGATGATATAAGTTTATTTAGTCAAACTCAACTTAGTAAAATAAAAGAGTTAAATCGAATTGGAATGGCACTTTCAGCTGAAAGAGATTTAAATACACTTTTATTTACAATTTTATTTCAAGCCAGAAAATTTACAAATGCAGATGCGGGAACTTTATACTTAAAAGATGAAACATATAGAAAATTAAATTTTGAAATTATTCAAAACGATACCTTAAATGAAAAAATGGATTTAAGCAAAATAAAATGGGACCCTTTGAATTTATATAAAAACGATGGTAGTGAAAATAGAGAAATGGTAGCTGTTTTATCGTTTTTAAAAGGTGAAATTATAAATATAAATGATGTTTACAATGTTGATGGTTTTAATTTTGAAGGTACTAAAGAGTTTGACAAAGTTACTGGCTACCAATCAAAATCGATGTTTGTTGTACCTATGAAAAATTCAAGTAATGATGTGATAGGAATTTTACAACTATTAAACAAAAAAGATAAAAACTCTAAAATAATTGCTTTTAATAAAGATGATGAAGATTTAATTCTCTCACTCGCTTCTCAAGCAGCTATTTCGATAACTAGGGCAAAACAAGAAGATTTATTAATCCAACAATCAAAAGTTGCAGCTATTTGTGAAATGCTAGATGCTATCGCACATCAGTGGAAACAGCCATTAAATGCCATTAGTATGTATGTTACAAGTATTCCATTGCAGTATGAAATTGGCGAATTGAATAAAGAATTTATCGATAAAAACACACTTAGAATTAATCATCAAATTGAGCATTTAGCAAATACACTAGATGAATTTAGAAAATTTTTTAGACCAAACAAAGAAAAAAAAGAGTTCAACATAAAAGAAACTATCGCTTCTATGCTGAATTTAGTAAAAGATGAATTTCAAAAATATAATATAAAAATAACTTTAAAAGGTGATGATTTAATCGCTTATGGATTTTCAAATGAGTACAAACATATTATTTTAAATATAATTAATAATTCAAAAGATGCTTTTATAGAAAAAAATATTAAAAATAGAAAAATATTAATCGAATTGAAGGCCGAAGGTGTTAATACAATTGTTGAAGTAAGTGATAATGCAAGTGGAATTGATGAGGATATTTTAGCTAATATTTTTGATGCAAACTTTACTACAAAAAAGCTTGATAAAGGCACAGGAATTGGGCTATATATGTCAAAAATAATAGTGCATAATATGAAAGGTGAAATTTATGTGCATAACATTTATGATGAAGTTAAACACAAAACAGGAGTTAAATTTATTATAAAAGTGCCACGAGCTTTATAAACTACTTTTATTTGCTTTTGGCTCAATTTTTTTAACTCCTTGATTTTTATTCACTAAAACCTATTTTAATCAATATTAAGTGATTTTTTAAACTGCTATTTTATATATCTCTTCACTTAAATTAAAAACCTTTTTTTCGCCATTTCCAAAAACTAATAAAAATTTACCTTCTAGTCATATCTTTAACTTCTTCATAAACATATTTTGGAAGCTCAAAAGAAGATAGATGAATATTACTACTATAGTAGCTAAGTCCATCGATTAACTCTGCTTTTTGAAGAATAATATCAGCTGTTGGATGATACTTTTTACTTGCAAAAGTGAAATAAGCTTGTCTAATAATTGAATTTTCAACTCTATAAGGCATCACAATTTTAAAAACTTCACTTAAAGCCCTAAGTTCCTCTAAAAAAAACTCTTTTTCATCTATAAAACTTCTTTGAGATAAAATTACAATTCCATCATCTTTTAAAATTCTATTTATCTGTGCAACTGGAACTTTATCTGCTTTTGTGTTTAATAAAACAATATCAAAACTTTTTTCATTTAACTCTTTTAAAGAAGCTTCATCTTTTATAATTGAATTTAAATTTATATTTTTACTTATTTCATCTACTAAATTATTATTTTTCCCTATTATTAAAATATCTTTAGGATTAGGATGTGTGCAAATTGGGACATATATAAACATTTCAAGAAAAGCAAATTTATCTAAATCTTGTTGAGTGTAAGGCATAAAACATTCCTTTTATAAAATTTTAATAATTTTAACATTTAATTCCAAAAAATTACAAAATATATTTGAAAATAAAAGTGCTAAAATTTCTATTTTAATAACTTTAAAAAGGATTTTGAAATTGAAATTAATTAGTGCTGATTTTATAATTACTTGTAATGAAAAGTTTGAAATTTTGCAAGATTTTGCAATTTTATTTGATAAAAAAATATTAAAAATTGCAAATAAAAACGAGCTTTTAAAGGAATATCCAAATATTGAAAGAATTGAGTGCGATAAAAACTCTATTATTTTGCCTAGTTTTGCTAATCCTCACACACATTTAGAGTTTTCAAGCAATACAACGACTTTAAAATATGGTGATTTTATGCTTTGGTTAAATTCAGTTATTAAAAATCGTGAAACTTTAACACAAAATTGCAAAATAGAGTGTATTGAAAAAGCTTTAAATGATATGCTAAAAAGTGGAATAACCTCAATTGGGGCGATAAGCAATTATTTATTTGATTTAATGCCTTGTGTAAATTCGCCTATTAAAGTGACTTATTTCAATGAAGTAATTGGCTCAAAACCTGAAATGCTAGATATGTTATTTCAAGATTTTTTGGATAGATTTAATTACTCTTGCACATTTAATAGCGATAATTTTAAAGCTACAATTGCGATACACTCGCCATATTCAGCTCATCCGATTTTGATTAAAAAAGTACTTGAAATTGCAAAAAAAGAGAATTTAATAGTTTCAACACATTTGCTTGAAAGTCAGACAGAGCGAGATTGGCTTGATAAAAGTGAGGGTGATTTTGTGGAGTTTTTTAAAAATTTTTTAAATCAAAATAAATCTTTTATCACACCAATTGAATTTATAAAACTCTTTGATGGAGTAAAAACTTTATTTGTACATTCACTTTATGCAAATGAAAATGAGTTAAATGAAGTGGCTAATATTGGAGGTAAAGTTATAACTTGTCCAATTTCAAATCGGCTTTTAAATAATAAAATATTAAATTTAAATTTAGTTGAAAATTTATCAATTGCAACTGATGGCTTAACTTCAAACTATTCATTAAATATGTTTGAAAATATTAAAATAGCACTCTTTTCATATCCAAATTATGATTTAAATGAATTAGCAAAAAAGCTTTTATTAATGGCAACAAAAAATGGTGCAAATGCCTTAGGTTTAAATTCTGGAGAAATAAGTGAGGGTAAAAATAGTGATTTTATAGTTGTGAATTTAATTGATGAGAGTAGTGTTGATGATGTAGTTTTAAATTTATTACTTCATAGCAATGAAGCAAATATGGTATTTATCGATGGAGTTGAAAAATGCAAAAAGAGTTAATTTCACTACAATTTAAGACAAATATTGATTTTGAAAAAAATTTAAAAAAATTAAAGTTACTTCTTTCAAAAACTCCTAAAAATTCTATTATTGTCGCTCCTGAAGTGAGTTTGACAAATTTTTGTTATGATAGATTTGATGAGGGTGTTTTATTTTCACAAAATGCGATGGAATTAATAAAACCACTCACAAAAGAGCGAATTTTTGCGATTACAATTTTAGAAAAAATTAATAATAACTATTTCAATACATTAAAAGTGTTTTATGATGAAAAAATACTCTATTCTCAAAGTAAATTTAAACTTTTTCCTTTGGGAGATGAGCATAAATATTTTAGTGCAGGTGATGAAGAAGAGATTAAAATATTTGAGATAGATGGGATTAAGTTTGCTTCGTTGATTTGTTTTGAGCTTAGATTTTGCACTCTTTGGGAAAAAATAAAAGGTGCTGATGTGATTTTAATTCCTGCTATGTGGGGAAAACCTAGAAAAGAGCATTTTGAGACTTTAACAAAAGCATTAGCAATTGCAAATCAGTGTTTTGTGGTGGCTTCAAATAGTGCAAATGATGATATGGCAAAAGGTGGTGGAGTAATAAGCCCATTTGGAAAAGTTTATAAAAGCCAAAGTGAAACAACAATTGCAAAAGTGGATTTTAATGAAATAAAAACAATGAGGAAATATATAGATATAGGGCTTTAAGTTACTTTTTTTGGTCAATATTTTTTATATTTTCTACAACACTAGAAATGCGATTTAATCCATCACTTATTGTTTGAATACTTTGATTAATCTCTTTTTTTAATTTAATATTTTCAATTTCGTTAATATCAAAATTAAGCAACTCTAAATGCCCCTTTATATATGTAAGAGAAGTGTTAATTTCGTGGATAACTTCTGGCAAAAACTCTTTTTTTATTTTTTTATTTTTCATAACTATTCTTAACTTTTTTTATAGATTATATACGAGTTTTTTTAAGAGTAAATTAAAATTAAATATTTTTGAAGTATTTTTAAAATATAATAATTTTTAGAAGTTAATAAAAACTACGAAGAAGTGCTATTTTCATTTCTACAATACTTTAAATTATAAAATCAAAGAAGGAAATTATGACAGTAGATAAAAGTCAAACCCAAAAAAAAACAAGAACACATATTCCTGTAGATGGATATACAATAGATGATTTAAGAGTAAAAACATTAGATGACCTTTTGGATTTGGCAAATGAACTTGCAATCGAAAATCCTCAAGAGTTGAAACGACAAGATTTAATATTTGAAATACTAAAATCTCAAACAAAAAAAGGTGGTTATATTCTTTTTACGGGTATTCTTGAAATGAAAGCCGAAGGATATAGCTTTTTAAGAGCTATTGATGCAAATTTTAGTGATAGTTTAAATGATGCTTATGTTTCATCTACTCAAATTAAGAAGTTTGCACTTAGAAATGGTGATATTGTAACAGGACAAGTTAGACCTCCAAAGGACCAAGAGCGATATTATGCACTGCTAAAAATCGAAGCTATAAATTATCTTCCACCAGAAGAGTCAAAAAATAGACCTCTATTTGATAATTTAACTCCACTTCATCCAAAAGATAAAATTAAACTTGAATATAATCCTATGAAATTAACAGGACGAGTAATTGATTTATTCGCACCAATTGGAATGGGACAAAGAGCCTTAATCGTGGCACCTCCTAGAAGTGGTAAAACTGAACTTATGAAAGAATTGGCTCACGGCATAAGTTATAATCATCCTAATGTTGAATTGATAGTGCTTTTAGTTGATGAACGACCTGAAGAGGTAACTGATATGCAAAGAAGTGTAAAAGGCGAAGTTTATAGCTCAACTTTTGACCAACACGCGACAAATCACGTAAGAGTAGCTGAACTTGTAATAGAAAAAGCAAAAAGAATGGTAGAAATGGGTAAAAATGTTGTAATTTTACTTGATTCAATCACAAGACTTGCAAGAGCTTATAATACAGTAACTCCTTCAAGTGGCAAAGTTTTAAGTGGTGGAGTTGATGCAAATGCACTTCATAAGCCTAAACGATTTTTTGGAGCTGCTAGAAATATTGAATTTGGTGGAAGTTTAACTATCATCTCAACTGCATTAATTGATACTGGAAGTAGAATGGATGATGTTATTTTTGAAGAGTTTAAAGGTACAGGAAACTCTGAAATAGTCCTAAGTCGCGATATTGCTGACCGTAGAATTTACCCTGCAATTGATGTTATAAAATCTGGTACTAGAAAAGAAGAACTTTTACTTGACCCAGAGTTACTACAAAAAGTTTGGGCGCTAAGAAATGCGATGAATACAATGCAAGAGATAGAGGCACTTAAATTTTTATACTCTAAAATGTTAAAAACTAAAGATAATGCTGAATTTTTAAGTATTATGAATGCATAAAAATGGTAGCTGGAGTTTTTGATAGTGGTATCGGTGGTCTCACCGTTTTAAAGGCTTTATATGAAGCGAAAATTTTTGAAAAAATTATATACTTTGGCGATACGGCGAGAGTTCCTTATGGTGTAAAAGATAAAAATACAATTATTCGCTACTCGCTTGAAGCGCTTGAATTTTTTACAAATTTCAATATTGATATTTTTATAATCGCTTGTAATACTGTTAGTGCTTATGCTATTAAAGAGTTACAAGAGGTTAGTAAAGTGCCTGTTGTAGGTGTAATTGAAGCTGGAGTTTTAGCTCTAAATCAAATAAATATAGATAAAAAGAGCAATATTTTAATTATTGGCACAAAAGCTACGATTAACTCAAATAAATATGAAACACTACTAAATCAAAACGGCTTTTTTAATCTCACTTCAAAAGCGACGGGGCTTTTTGTTCCAATAGTTGAAGAGGGAATTTTTAACGGTGCAATTTTAAATGAAACAATGCACCACTACTTTAACGACTTAGCTAAACCTAAAGCTATAATTTTGGGTTGCACACACTTTCCACTTATTGCAAATGAAATTTCAAGCTATTTTGGAGGAGTAAATTTAATTCATTCAGGTGAAGCGATAGTTGAGCATTTAAAGAGTAAATATATTCAACCTAAACACTTTTTTTATGAAACAAAATTAGAATTTTTCGCATCGGAAAATCCAATGGGATTAAAAGAGGTGGCTAAAAAATGGTTAAATCTTAAGGATATTTAATAATTTTTTAAAGCAAAAGTTTTTAAATTAAAGAAAATAATAATATTTTAAAAGAGAAGACAATGAAAAATCGAATTTTTTTATCACCTCCACATATGGGTGGAAATGAGCTAAAGTATATAAATGAAGCATTTGAGAGTAATTACATTGCACCAGTTGGGGAGAATTTAAATAAATTTGAAGAAGCAATAAAAAGTTTTAGTGGTGCAAAGTATGCACTCGCCCTTAGTAGTGGCACAAGTGCAATTCATTTAGCATTGCGATGTTTAGGGATAAAAGAGGGTGATGAAGTGTTTGCTTCAACTTTTACTTTTATCGGTTCAGTTGTGCCAATTTTATATGAGAGAGCCACACCATTTTTTATTGATAGTGAGCTTAAAAGTTGGAATTTAGATGCAAATTTGCTTTATGAAGAGTTAAAAGAGCGACATAAAAATAATCAAAGCTTACCAAAAGCTTTGATTGTTACTCATCTTTACGGGCAATGTGCTGATATTTTGACGATAAAATCAATTTGTAATGAGTTTGGAGTGATTTTAATCGAAGATGCAGCCGAATCGCTTGGAGCTACTTTTGAAAATAGACAAAGTGGAACTTTTGGAAAAGCTGGAATTTACTCATTGAATGGCAATAAAATCATAACTACAAGTGGTGGTGGGGTTTTGGTTAGTGATGATGAGAGCTTAATAAAAGAGGCTAGATTTTTATCAACTCAAGCTAGAGAAAATTATTTGCATTATGAGCATAACACTTATGGTTATAACTATCGAATGAGTAATATTGTGGCAGCAATTGGGCGAGGTCAAATGGAAGTTTTGAGCCAAAGAATTGAAAAAAAGCGAGAAATTTTTAATTTATATAAAAACTTTTTAGGTGAAGAAGTTGAGTTTATGCCAGAACTTGCTAACTCAAAAGGTAATAGATGGCTTAGTGCGGTCTTATTTAAAGAGCCAAAATTTGTAAATAAAGTAATAGAAGCACTTGAGAGTGAAAATATCGAATCGCGACCACTTTGGAAACCGATGCACACTCAACCTGTTTTTAAAGATACAAAATCAAGATTAAATGGTGTGAGTGAAGATTTATTTAGTCGTGGGATTTGTTTACCAAGTGGCACAAATATGGGTGAAAATGAAGTGAAATTTGTAAGCGAAATTATAATAAAAACTTTAGCAAGAGATTAAACGAAATTTAATTAACTTTTGTTGCAATCTGAGAAAACAAAAAGGTTGTTCTTTGAAAAATAAAGATAGTGATTTATATGTAGTTGGAATTGGTGCAAGTGCAGGTGGATTGGAAGCTTTGCAACTATTTGTAAAGCAATTAGCTGAAAAGTCTGATATGGCTTATATTGTGGCTCAACATTTAAGCCCAACTTATAAATCTATGATGGTAGATTTAATTGCAAGAGAGACACATAAAAAAGTTTTTGAGATAAAAAATGGGATGGTTATCCAAAAAGATACAATTTATATAACTCCTCCAAATAAAGATGTTTTTATCAAAAATGGTATTTTAGAGCTTAAAATTCCCCAAGAGGCAATCGGTCCTAGACCCTCAATCAATCTATTTTTTACTTCTCTAGCTCAATCAGTTGGAAATAAAGCAATAGGGATAATACTCTCTGGAACTGGAACTGATGGGAGCTATGGGATAAGAGCAATTAAAGCTGAAGGTGGGATTACAATTGCTCAAAATCCTCTTAGTGCAAAATATGATGGAATGCCAAATTCGGCTATTAATACTGGAAATGTAGATTTAATTTTAAATCCTGAAGATATGGGAAGCGAACTTATTGAAATTGTGAAATATCCTAAAAATATCTCAATTATAAATGATACTTTAGAAACAAATGGCGGAATGGAAAAAGTTTATAAAGAGTTATTTGCAACTACTGGGATTGATTTTAGCCAATACAAAACAACAACGATAAACAGGCGACTTGAACGGCGAATGTCGGCACTAAAATTGATGAATTTAAGTGATTATGTTAATTTTTTATCAAAAAATAAAGATGAAATTAATAATTTATTTAAAGATATATTAATCGGTGTAACTTCATTTTTTAGAGATAGAGAGTGTTTTGAGGATTTAAAAATTCAACTTGGCAAAATGATTGAAAATAAAAAAGATAAATCGATTAGAATTTGGATAGTTGGATGTTCTAGTGGTGAAGAGCCTTACTCAATTGCAATATTGCTTAGCGAAATTTTGGGAATTAGAATTTCTGAATATGATATTCAAATATTTGCAACTGATGTTGATGTGAATGCACTCTTAACAGCTAGAAAAGCGATTTATCCAGAATCGCTAGTTGAAGATTTGCCAAAAGCGATTTTAAAAAAATATTTTTTAGCCAAACAAAATGGATTTGAGCTTATCAAACCAATTAGAGAAATGTTGATTTTTTCAAAACACGACATCATAAGCGACCCTCCTTTTTTGAAAACTGATTTAATCACTTGTAGAAATTTATTAATTTATTTTAACACTGAACTTCAAAAGAAAATTTTTTCTATTTTTCACTACTCTCTAAACGATACAGGATTTTTATTTTTGGGTAAATCTGAATCGGTTGGGCAAACTTCAGAACTTTTTGAAATTTTAGAAAAAAGAAGTAAAATTTTTACTCCAGTTTATAAAGGAAAAAAAGAGTTATATAGAAATTTTAATATTTTAAAATCAAAGACATTTTATGCAATTCCTAAAAAAGAGATTAGTGAAAAATTTAATCCTGAAGAGATGTTGATTGAAAATTTATCTAATATTTTAATTTCAAGTTCTATTTTATTAAACGATACACTTGAGTTGATATATAAAAAAGGTAAAAATAGTTATTTACAAATTCCAGATGGTGTGATTACTTCAAATATTTACAAATTAATTCACTCTGAACTTACACTTGATTTGCGAACTGCACTTCATAAAATAAATAAAGAAGAGTTGCCATATATCAAAACTCCATTTAGAGAGATTGAAATTGGTAATGGTGGAGTTAATTTTGTGAGAATTATTATCTCAAAAACTAAAAGAAATGAGAGAGTTTTTTACATTTTATATTTTCAAGAAGAACTTAACTCTTATGGATTTTTCAAAGCTCTTGCAAAAGAGGGAATAAACTCAAGAGAAGAACAACTTGAGTTTGAGCTAATAAAGACAAAAGAGCAACTTCAAGCAGTTATTGAAGAGCTTGAAACCACAAATGAAGAGATGCAAAGCTTAAACGAAGAGCTTCAAAGCTCTAATGAAGAACTTCAAAGCTCAAACGAGGAACTTGAAACTACAAATGAAGAGTTGCAATCTACAAATGAAGAACTTCAAACTGCTTATTCTGAATTAAAAGTTAGTTATGATGAGCAAAAAAATCAACAAATTGAGTTAAAACAAGTTGAATCTTTACTTAATGAAACAGGAAAAATTGCCAAAGTTGGTGGTTGGGAATTTTATCTTGGAGATTTAAAAACAAAATGGACAAAAGAGATTTATAATATTTATGAAGTTGATTTTAATTTTAAACACATAATTGAAAATATGTTAATGTTTTATCTCCAAAAAGAAGAGATGGAAAAGGCTTTAAATAATTTAATTAAAAATGGTGAAAGTTTTGATTTAACAGTTCCAATAATTAGTGCAAAGTCAAATAAAAAAATAGTTAGGATAACTGGAAATGCGGAGTTTCAAAACAATAAACCAAATAAACTTTATGGAATTATTCAAGATTTAACCGAAGAGTTTAAGATTAAAGAAGAGCTTGAAAATTATAAAACTTTTTTGGAACAAAAAGTAACAGATGAGGTTAATAAAAATAGAGAAAAAGATAAAATCTTAATCCAACAAAGCAAATTAGCGGCATTAGGTGAAATGTTAGGTGCAATAGCTCATCAATGGAGACAACCACTAAATACAATTAATTTAAGTTCTTATTTGATTGAGGAGTTAAACAAAAAAAACCAAAATCAAAATACTTCAATTCAAAAATATATTAATCAAATTATAGAAACAACCGAGTATTTATCAAATACAATTGATGATTTTAGAAACTTTTTTAAACCAAATAAAGATAAAGATGTTTTTGATGTAGTTGAAATTGTTAAAAGTTCTATAAGTTTAATTTCAGCTCAACTTACAAATCATTCTATTAAAGTTGAATTAAATGTTAAAGAGGGTGGTAATTACAGACTTAACTCTTATCCAAATGAGTTTAAACAAGTTTTAATAAATATTTTCAATAATGCTAAAGATTCTATTATTTTGAAAATGCAAAAGGAAAATATTGAAATTGGAGTTATAACTATTTCTATTTGTAATAATGATAACTCAATTAAAATTGAAATAAATGATAATGGAGTTGGGATTGATAAATCTATAATAGATAAAATATTCGAGCCATACTTTAGCACAAAATTTTCTGCCCAAGGTACAGGAATTGGGCTTTATATGTCAAAAAGTATTATTGAAAATAGTATGAATGGCACCTTGAATGCAAAAAGCAAAAAAAGTGGGGCTGTATTTATAATAAAAATTCCATTTTAGGAAAAAAGCTATGAAATATAAAGAGTTAAAAGAAGAAAATAAAGCCTTAAAATTGAAAATTAAAAATGAGATTGAAGAGAAGCGAACATTACAAACTATATTAATTCAAGAGAGTAAAATGGCTGAAATGGGTACAATGCTTGGTGCAATTGCCCACCAATGGAAACAACCATTAAATATAGTAGCACTTGTAATTCAAAAGTTAGCACTAATTCATCAAAGAGGTTTTTTAAAAGATAGCGATATTGTAGAAACAACTGATAAAATCTTAAAACAAGTCTATTTTATGTCAAATACAATTGATGATTTTAGAGATTTTTTCAAACCAAATAAAGAAAAAATTCAATTTAAACTCTCTGATATTATCGAAAATATCGTAAATCTTTTGAGTGTGCAATTAAAAAATTATTTAATAGAAGTAAGAATTTTTAAAGATGAAAATTTAAAAGATGATATTTTAGGTTATCCAAATGAGTTTAAGCAAGTAGTTCTAAATATTTTAAATAATTCAAAAGATGCAATAATTGAAAATATTGGAATTGATAGTTATATTATTCAATATATTGATATTACAATTAATGATAATAAAGAGTTTATAATTATTGAATTTCAAGATTATGCGGGGGGAATAAAAGAGACAATTATAGATAAAATTTTTGATAATTACTTCTCTACAAAAACTAATAATTCAATGGGAATTGGGCTTTTTATCACTAAATCTATTATAGATAAAATGAGTGGAACTATTTTTGTTGAAAATAAAATTAATGACAAAATTGATATTAATAATGGTCTTGATAAAGGTGCATTATTTAAAATAATGTTAAAAAAGGAAATTTAAAGGAGAATTTTTATGACTGTAACAGTAAAAGTAAAAGATGACTTTCAAAATGAGTTTTTTGAAATTTTAGAAAATTTAAAAAATAGAGTTATAGAGAGTTTTGAAATTAATCAAGACAATAGCAATGAAATAAAAATTATAAAAGAGGCTTTGATAGAAAAAGAGTTAATTTTAAAAGGCAAAAAAACATATTCTGAAGAAGAATTTTGGGATTTAATCAATGATTAGTTTTTCAGAGCTTTTTATTAAAGACACCAAAAGACTAATAAAAAAGTATCCTTTGATTAAAAATGATATAAAAAAATTAATAAAAAATCTAAAAGAAAATCCAAAAATAGGTGTTTCTTTGGGAGATGATTTATTTAAAATTAGAATTTCAAATTCTTCTGTTCCAACTGGTAAAAGTGGGGGATTTAGAGTTATAATTTATCTCTCAATTGAAAATAATAGAATAATTTTAATGAGAATTTATTCAAAAACAGAAAAAGATGAAATATCAGACAAAGAGTTAAAAGAGATTTTGGAGAATGTAAAATGAATGATGATATTTTGGATAAAAAAGTTTTAATAGTTGATGATGATATAACTTTACTTGAACTTATGAAAGAGTTTTTTAGTTTTAAATTTAGCAAAGTTTTTATTGCTGAAAATGGTAAAATCGCACTAGAAGAGTTTAAAAAAATAAATCCAGATTTAGTAATTACTGATTTAGTTATGCCCGTTTTAAACGGTGCTGAAATGGCAAAAGAGATTAAAAAAATTTCACCAAAAACTCCAGTTATCGCAATAACAGCTTTTAAAGATGATGAATTTGATAAAAGTGGGATTGATTTTAGCTTTTCAAAACCAGTTAATAGAAATAAACTTTTTGAAGTTATTAATAAACTTTTAAGGTCTTTAAACTGAAATATAATACAATATTGCTATTTATAATATGAGGTTTTAAAGTTTAAGAAAAAGGGGTTTATAGTGAAAGTTTTAATCGTCTCTTCGGAGGTTTATCCATTTGCAAAAACTGGTGGTTTAGCTGATGTTATTGGTTCATTACCAAAAGAGTTAGCAAAAGAGGGTTTAGAAGTAAAAGTTATAATGCCACGATATTATGTAATTGATAAAGTTAAGTATAATTTAAAGCCATTACTTGGGGCTTTGGGTGTACCAATGGGGGTAATAGGTGAATTTTGGTCAAAAGTATATGAGGGGTTTATGCCAAATTCAAATGTTAGTATCTATTTTATTGAGTATGAAGAGTATTTTGGTAGAAGTGGAATTTATAACGATGAAAACGGTAAAGGATTTGATGATAACGATAATAGATTTATCTTTTTATCAAGGGCTAGTTTACAACTTTGCAAAAAATTAGACTTTACACCAGATGTAATTCACATAAATGATTGGCAGAGTGCTCCTGTTGCAACTTTTGTAAATTCAATCTACAAAAATGACCCACATTTTAGCCAAAGTGCCGTTTTACTCTCAATTCACAATATGCAATATCAAGGCGAATTTTATAAAGGTGTTATGGATGTGCTTGGAGTTAGTTGGAGCCATTTTAATCACAATGAACTTGAATATCACGATAGAGTGAACCTTTTAAAGGGTGCAATTGCTATTTGCGAAGTGATTACAACTGTAAGCCAAAAGTATGCAAAAGAGATACAAACTAGCGAATATGGATATGGTTTAGATGGTGCAATTTTAGCAAGGGCTGAAGATACTTTTGGAATTATAAATGGGGTTGATTATGATGAGTGGAACCCTGAACACGATAAATATATTAAAGCAAACTATTCAATCAAAGATTTGTATGGTAAAGTGGTTTGTAAAGCTGATTTGCAAGAGAGTTTTGGATTACCTCAAATTGATGTACCGATAATTGGGATGGTTAGCCGATTGGTTGAACAAAAAGGGGTTGATGTTTTAGCGAGTGTTATTCATCAATTGCTGGATTTAAATTTACAATTTATACTTATTGGAAATGGTGATAAATGGGTTCAAGATTTCTTTTCTTATGTTGCAAGTGAGAGAGCAAACTTTAAATGCTACATTGGATATAACAATGAATTAGCCCATAAAGTTGAAGCTGGAAGTGATTTTTTCTTGATGCCTTCAAAATTTGAGCCGTGTGGATTAAATCAAATGTATAGTTTAAGATATGGCACACTTCCGATAGTTAGAGCAACTGGTGGGCTTGATGATACAATTGAAAATTTTGATGATAAAGCTAAAACTGGAGATGGATTTAAATTTTATGATTTAACAGGCGAATCAATTTATAATACCGTAGGTTGGGCAATCCATACATATTATAATGATAAAGTAGCGATGCAAAATCTAATCCAAAATGCGATGAGAAAGCGATTTACTTGGAAAAATTCAGCCAAAGAGTATATTAAACTTTATGAGTTAGCAATAGAGAAAAAAAGAGGCAAATTATTGGATTAAAAATGCTAAAAATATATGAAAACTTAATAAATGATAGTCCGACTATAATCGTTACACTTGATGAGAAAAAGACTATTTTGACATTTAATGAGTATGCTTCAAAAATAACTGGATATAAAAAAGAAGAAGTTATTGGCAAAAATTGGTTTGATATTTTTATTGAAAATGAAATTAAAGATGAAATATTAGGTTTTTATGAGTTAACTAAAAAGTTACATAAATCGGAGAAAATAAATGCTATTGTTTGCAAAGATGGCTCAAAGAAAATAATTGAGTGGAAAAATTCAGTTATAGATGAAGAGCAAACTATTATTTTAGCAATTGGTGTTGATTTAACTGACATAGTTAAACAAAATGAAGAGTTAACACTTCAAAAGAATTTCTCGCAATTAGTAATCGATGTAACTCCAAATATAGTAATCACAACTTTTAGTGGCGAAAGGCTTTATACTGCAAATAAAGCTTTTTTTGAATTTACCAAATATAAAGATGTAAGTTCATTTTTGAAAGATTATAAATGTATTTGTGATATGTTTGAAAATGTTAATGAGAGTGATTACATTAAGCCAATAATGAAGTATAAAAATAAAGATATAACTTGGTTTGATTATGTTGTTAAATTTCCAGAAAAAACTCACAAAGCATCGATTAAAAAGGATAATAAAAAACATATCTTTAAAGTGAGTGGAACTAAATTAAGTATTGATGAGCAAAAGATAGGTAATGGGCTTGTCATTTTTACAGATATCACAAAATTAGAATGTTATGAGCAAAACTTAAAAAAACAAGTAAATTTAAGTATTAACAAAATAAAAAAACAAGAGCAATTTTTAATTCAACAATCAAAGATTATTTCAATGAGTTCTTTAATTAATATGATTGCTCATCATTGGCGACAACCGTTAAATTTAATTTCGCTATTAATTGGTAATTTACAACTTAAATATGAATTAAATGAGCCGATAAATGACATAGAAGCAAATGATACATTTATAAAAGTTTTAAATACAGTTGACTCGCTTTCAAGTACGATTAATGATTTTTCAAGCTTGTTTAAAAAAAGTGATGATAAAACTACTTTTAATATTGTTGATGCGATTTCAACTCTTATCTTTTTTGTTTCAAAAGAGCTTGAGTGCAAAAATATTGAAATAATTGTTAGAAATTTAAATACAGAGGCGATTAGTATAACAACTTATTATAATGAACTTAGGCACTGTTTACTTAATATGATTGAAAATTCTAAAAATGCGATATTAAAATATCAAGAAGTGAAAAATCAACCTGATTATATTGGTAAAATTTTAATTACAATCCAAAAAATTGATAATTATGTTTATATAAAAGTGCGAGATAATGGCATTGGAGTTGATAATAAAATTCAAGATAAAATATTTGAGCCATATTTTACAACTCAAGAAGTTGGCAAAGGAACGGGGCTTGGACTATATTCAAGCAAAAATATTATTGAGATGAATATGGGAGGTTTACTAACTTTTCAAGATATCAAAGATGGAGCAGAATTCACGATAAAATTGCCCATTAATTGTATTAGTTGTGGGGTAAGTTAAACTATTAAGTTTCTATATGCGGCTTAGATTAGCTTATAGTTTCAGATTTTTTAGGACTCAAAAAAGAGTGTTAAAAAAAATAGAAATCTTGAGAGTGTCTTTACTATTTGCTAAAGTCAAAAGTTATGAGAAAAGTTTATTGTAGTGAAAGTATAAATTAACTTTTTATACAAATTGGAGTATAATGAAAAGTACAATTTGGGCTAGTATTGAAATTAATGATGAAGGATGTGGTTGATGATTAGGTTTTTATCTAACTTTAAGAAGTTGGTGTTTATTTTGATTGCTAGAGTGTTGAGTGGTGTTATTCGGTTGTTGCCATATAGAATAGTGAGTGAGATACAGAATAGGATTCAGGTGACTAAAAAATTAGACTATGGAAATTACAAAATTAATATAAATTCAGAGTTTGAATATGGAATGAGATTAAATTCTGCCAAGGCAGAACCTGAGATGATTAAATGGTTACAAGAAGATTTAAAAGATGGTGATATAATGTTCGATATTGGTGCAAATGTAGGGACTTACTCATTAATAGCTTCATCAATAAAAAATAATTTAAAGATATATTGTTTTGAACCAAGTTTTTTAAATTTTTATCAACTATGCAGAAATATTATAATTAATGATTTAACAAATAAAATTTTTCCATTAAATATTGCACTAAGTAATCAAAATTCAATACAAGAATTTAAATATCAAAATTTAATTACTGGTGGAGCAATTCACTCTTTAGGTCAAGTAAATTTTGAATCAAAATTAACACAACTTATGCCGTCTTTTACTGTAGATTATTTAATAAGAAATGAATTTATTTTATGTCCTAATGTAATAAAAATAGATGTAGATGGACATGAGTTAGCAGTTTTAATTGGAATGAAGGATACATTAAAAAACAGTAGTTTAAGATCTATATATATAGAAGTTGATGATTCAAATGAAAAGGATGTATATGAAATTCTTTATGAATGTGGCTTTTATTTAAAACAAGCATTTACTTACAATAAAATTTTTGTTAGAGGTAGAGGTATTTGAATGCTTACAGCGGAATTTCGACCTAATTTTGATCAAAATGATGTAGGGGAGCATACAAATTATTTACATATTAGTTCTTTAGCCATTAATGGTGACTTCAACTTTGAAACAAATTTTTTAATGGGCTATTGGTGTCTTCCAAGAGATGAGTTATATAAAAATAATTATAAAATTTTGTGTGACTCAAAAATAAGTAATGCTTCATTAATAAAATTTGAAAATTATACATCGCAGGTTTACAAGCAATGTTTACATGATTTGTCTAATTCTTTAAATGAATTTCATGATGTAAATTATTCACTTAAGTTTTGGGAAGTTTTAACATCTGGTTGGTTAACTGCAACGATTGATCAGTTGCATTTTTACTATAAAAAAATACTTGAAATAGATGCATTAAATATTAAATTTTTAGTTGAAACAGACGAAAAAGTTTTAAATATTAGAATTTCAACAGTAATGGAAAATTTAGGCATTATATACGATGAATATATACATAACATGATTTCATTTATAATCAAGAATAGTAATTTAGATAATATAAAATGGAGAGATGTTAATTTAATTAAAAAGCATAGTGATTTAATTTCAGAGTTAATTGAGAAAAGGGGTTCAATTAATAATAGTTTTTTCAAAAAATTAAAATGGAAACTTCTAGATTCTAATAATCCAAAAGTAATTATTTATGGAATTTTAGGAGTGGAATTAAAAGAGATGATCATATCAAAAATTTTTGATTTTGATATGAATATAAAATATACATATAAGAATAGAAAAACTTTTCCATCTAATTATTCTCGCAATGAATTTAAATTAAATAAAGATATTGATGACGAGTTTAAACGATTATTATATTTATATATAGAAAAAAGTTTACCAATTAATTTAATTGAAAATTTTACAATATTAAAACAAGAAGCACGAAGTTATCCATCATGTAAAGTGGTAATTCCATCTCCTGGCTTTTATCAAGATGAACAACTAATAGAAATAGCTTTTTTAGTAGAACATGGTGCAAAATTAATACAAATTGAAACTGGAGATGGTATTTTTTCAAAAGTAAATAGCATAAGGAAAGTAGCAATTGAAACAGGCGATAAATTTTTATCATTTGGTTCAAAAAATTTAAACTTTAATATAAAAATTGAAAAAACTTCATCTACTCTTTTTTCAAAAAATTATAATCAACACAAAGAAAAGTATGATAATATTTTATATTTAGCCTCAAATATTTATATACATGGAATTATATATAATTCTGATTGGATCAGAGGTCTCGAGTATGTTAAAGGAAGAGTGGAATTTATAAAAAGTATAAATGATTCTTATATAAAAGAGAAGTTAATTGTAAAATCACATCAAAGTAGAAAATATGTTGTAAAAGATGATGATAGTTTGATAATGAATTCTTATGATATTAAATACAATGTGTATAATAATTCTAATTTATATATTCATAATTGTGGTATAATCTACATAGATTATTTAACATACACAATTCATAAAGCAATGGTCATGAATACACCGACTATTATGTGTATGGATTATAATATATCTTTACCAAATGACGAACTAAAAAGGGATTTGGATGCATTTGTAAATGCTGGTTTTTGTTTTCATACTCCAAAGGAAGCAGCTGATAGGGTGGTTGAGATATATAAAGATAGAGAGAGGTTTTGGTCTTCCAAAGAAATACAAAAAGTACGAAATGATTTTTTAAATAGGTTTGTAGGGGTAAGTAAAGAACCTTTTAATGATGTTTTAAAAAAAATTAAAAATATGGATATAGAACAATGAACTTAAAATTTTTACTTAGACATTTAACATTTCCTTTTTTTATCAATAAAGTTGAAGAGATTTATGTTCCTAGTGTTTATGAAAAAACTGGAACAATAGTTGATAATTGGATTGAAGAGTTGGATAAGAATGGCTTTTGTATAATTGAAAATTTTTATGATGAAAAAGATTTAGAATTATTGTTATTAGAAATTCAAAAAATAGAAGATAATTCCAGAAATGGTAAATATAAAAGTAATTTACAAGATAGCAATGGTATTTGGGAAATTTTTCATAAAGGTTCTTTAAGAGTTTTTGGAATAGATAAAATTTCTGATACAATTGCAAAACTATTTTCAAGAAATGAATTATTTACTAAAGTTACTGATGTTTATACGGGAACAATTGACAATTTTAGTTGGACCCTCTATCAAAAGACTTCTTATAGTAAGGGTTTGGGTGTACAAGATTTGTATGGTGGTTATTATCATATAGATTCAGCAAGGCGTCAATTAAAAGTTTTTATCTATTTAAGTGATGTAGTTGAAGAAAATGGTCCATTTTATTATGTTCCAGCTTCACATAAATTAGATGAATTGAAGTTAAAATATATAAAAAATAGTTTTATTAATGGTAATAATTGTTTTGATAGAAGCATTACTGAAAGAGATGGAAATGATTATGGTGTTTTTTCTAAAGCTATACCTTTGATAGGAAAAAAAGGAACTGTTATATTGGCCGATCCTAGAGGTTGGCATGCAGCAGGTAATATATGTAGTGGCGAGAGGAAGGTTTTAGTTAATTATAATCATAAATCTCATATTAAACCAATTAAATTTTTTGGTAAACAAATTATGATGGGTATATAAAAAATAGGAAATTAAATATGTTAATTAATAGTGAAATAAGATTTGAAGTTACGAATAGATGTGGTTATAGCTGTGTTATGTGTCCTAGAGAGAAACTTACAAGAAAACAAGGAAATATGTCCTTTGAACTTTTTAAAAAAGGTTTCGATGAAGGAATGAAACTTGGTATGAATTCAGCTAGTTTAGAAAATTTTGGTGAAGCATTTTTGGATCCAACTTTTTTTGAAAAAGTTAAATATGCAAGAGAAATTTTTCCTGAAGTTTATTTAATGACGATAAGCACTGGCGGTGTACTTACAAAAGAGAAATGCGATTTATTGCTTCATTATCAATTTAATAAAATTAGATTTAGTTATTATGGATTAACAAAAGAAGTTTATCAAAAAATTCATGGAGTGAGTGGTGAATTTTTTGAAACAGCGACTAAAAATATTGATTATTTGATAAATGAAAAAATTAGATTAAATCTCAAATATCCGTTAATTGAAGTTTATTTTTTAGAGCTTGAAGAAAATAAACATCAAGTTGAGGATTTCAAAAAAAAGTTTGAAGGTAGGGCAAATGATATTTCAATTTGGAAGCCACATAACTGGAGTACTGGTAGAGATTATAGAAATTTAAATGAATTAGGTAAACAAAAAAGGAGTTGCGGTAGACCAAATACAGGTCCAATTCAAATTCAATGGGATGGAAAATTAGTTCCTTGTTGTTTTGATTATAATAGTGAAATAGTATTAGGTGATTTAAATAAAAATTCTCTTAAAGAAATTCTTAATAGTAAAGAATATAATGATTTGAGGGATGCTCATAATAAAAGGGAGTTTGATAGATATCCTTTTTGCAATAAGTGTGATCAATTATATGAGAATGAACAAGCTATGATTTATACAACAATAAAAAATTCAAAATATGGTGTTTCTAATACAAATCAATTGGATTTATTAAAAAAATAATTAAGAAGGGAAACTTAATGGTTAAAGTTTATAATGAGGCTTATTCTGGAGCTAATTTATTTATTAATTCAGGAAATGGAGCTTATATTTATGGTGAAACTGATAAAAAATATATAGATCTAAGCTTAGGTTCTGGAACAATGATTTTAGGACATTCAAACGAAATTATAAAAAAAGTTTTTAATGAAACAGATGGAACAATTTTTACAGCTCCAAATAGAAATACTTTTGAATTTTCGAATACATTGGCAATGGCATTAGAAACTCAAAAAGATTTTGTATTTGCTAACTCTGGAACAGAAGCAAATATGAGAGCAATTAGATTAGCAAGAGCAATTACTAATAAAAATAAAATAGCTTTTTTTAGTGGTGGTTGGCATGGTGGAATGGATATGTTTTTATTTGAAGAGGATTATGTTAGCGAAAAAGTACCAAAAAAAAAGCTTAAATCAAGTGGTATTGATAAAACAATTATAAATGAAACTATTCTTTTACCATATAATGATGAATTAGCATTTGAAATTATAGATAAAAATAAGGATGCTATAGCAGCAGTAATTATAGAACCAATACAAGGTTCTAATCCAAGAGATGACATAAAAAATTTTTTAGATAATTTAAGAACAATAACAGAACAAAATAATATATTGTTAATATTTGATGAGATGATTTCGGGATTTAGAGTAAATTTAGCTGGTGCAAAGAAAATATTCAATATCGAACCAGATTTATCAACATATGGAAAAATAGTTGGCGGTGGCTTAGGAATAGGTGTGCTTGCTGGTAAAAGAGATTATATGCAAGAGATTGATAATAAAAAAGTTTTTATGGGCGGAACATTTTCAGCAAATCCGCTGACCATGAAATTGGGGAATGAAACAATTAAATATTTATTAAACAATCAAATTTTATATAATCAATTATCTGAAAATGCTGAAAAAATGAAGATGGCTATAAATAGTTATTGTATAGATAATAAAATTCCTTGTAGATTAACTGGAGTTGAATCTTTTTTAAGATTAATTTTTACAGATAAATCTATAAAATCAAGAAAAGAAAGAGATTTTTATGAAATACTTTATGAAATTCAAAGTAAATTTTATTATGAATTACTAGTTAGGGGTATATATATATCATCAAATAGAATAATTTTTTTATCAACTCAACATAATAATTTAATTATAGATGAAGTTATTAAAAATATGATTGAAGTGTTTGAAAAATTAAAAAGTGAATTGAGAAGTTATTAAAAGATATTAAATTTAAAAAGGCTAATAATGTGTGAAAAAAAGTGTATATGGTGTTCAAGTGCTAATTTAACACTGAAGCATAATGTATTTAGGGATAGTAAGAAAATAAATGCATTTGAATGTAGAGATTGTAATATAGTTTTTTCAGAAAAAGTTTTTTATACAACACAAGAAGAATTAAATAAATTTTATGAAAATGATTATTTAAATAATTATTATAAGGGTGAAAAAGCAAACATAGAAAAAAATTTTTTAGATCAAAGACCTTATCAAGAAGTTAGAATTGAGCGAATAAAAGATATTTTAACAAATTCAAATTCTTTATTGGAAATAGGTTGTGGGCCAGGATATTTTTTAGATGCAGCTAAAAAGTATATTAAAAATATTGTAGGATTAGAAAAAAACGAAGCAGAATCCAATTATGTAAGAGAAAAATTAAATATTCCTTGCTTTAATGATATCACTCAATTAAATCAAAAATTTGATGTTATTGTTTTTAATCATGTTTTAGAACATGTTTTAAATCCTCAATTATTTTTAAAATCATATTTAAAATTTTTAAATAAAGATGGTTATTTAATTATAGAAGTTCCAAATTTAAACGATTCAATAGTTTCTCTTTATGATTCCACCTTTTTTAAAAATTTTTGGTATCAAGAACCACATTTATATTATTTTAACAAAACTAGTTTACAAAATATTATTGCAACTCTTACAAAGAGTGATGTATATATAAAAATATATCAAGAAACATCTTTTATAAATCATTTTAATTGGGTGATGTATAACACTAAAAGCAATATCCGTTCTGAAGCTATTTCTAATAATTTTCCTATTCCTATACCAGTTATTGCTGATGAAAATAAAATCATCTTTGATGAGTTGCAAGGATTATATGAAAATTTTAACGAAGTATATAAAAATATACTCCAAAAAAATGGATACGGCGATATAATATTGGCAATTACACAGATTAAATAATAGACTGATCAAAATTTCATCAAGAGGTTATAGTTTTCTTTTGTAGGCATGATAATACAGAAATATACTTCTCAACCACAACACTCACATCAAACTCTTTTTTTGCTTTAATTCGTCCATTATTTCCAAACTTTTCTCGTAAATTTTTATCATTTATTAAAATTTCTATTTTTTGAGCTAAATCTTTTTCATCATAAAGTTTAACTAAAAAGCCGTTTATATTATTTGCAACAACTTCACGACATCCGATAGTATCGGTTGTAACGATTGGTTTTGCCATTGATGAGGCTTCAAGTAAAGTTCTTGGAACTCCCTCGCGATAACTTGGAAGTACAAAAATATCACAAATCGAAATCAACTCTCTTATATCGTTTCGTTCATTAAGCCAAATCACATTTTTATCATTTTCCAAAAACTCCTTTGGCACGGCTGAATGATTGCCAAAATCAACTCCACCAACTAAATAAAATTTAATATTTTTATACTTTTGATTTAGTATTTTTGCACTCTCATAATACTCTTTTATGCCTTTATGCCAAATAGCTCTAGCTACCATTAAAACGACAATTTCATCACTTAAATTTAACTCTTTTTTTAAATTTTTATTGGCCAAAATTGGCTTAAAAACTTCCGTATCAACTCCACTACTTTTAACTAAAAATGCTTTTGATTGATTAATTAGCAATTTTTCTACAAAATAGTTCAAATCATCACTATTTTGAAAAATCACTCCATCAACTTTTTTAAAAACGATTTTATAAAGAGTTTCAATTATAAATTTTATAACTTTTGCTTTTATTGAAGTGTCAATATAAAAACTTCCCATTCCCGTAATTGTGGCTATTTTAGTTGGGATTTTTGCAAAAATTGCTGCAATTATTCCATAAATATTTGGCTTAACTGTAAAACTATGCAAAATATCAAGTTTCAGTGGTTTTATGGCTTTATAAATATTTTTTATAGTTTTTAATTCATTAAATGGATTTAAACTTTGTCGCTCAATTGAATATTCAACCGTTTTAATCCCAAATTCGCTAAACTTTTCAAAATACTCACCTTTTGGAATAACCGCATAAACTTCGTGACCTTCACTTAATAATTTTTGCATAATAGGAAGCCTGAAAAGATATAAATTTATGTCAATATGGCTTAAAAATGCTATTTTCAAATTTTTACCTTTAAATTGATTTAATAAAATTCCGCCTCTTGATAGAGTGTTTCAAAATAATTTTTAAATTTTTTAGTTAAATTTACATCATCTTTAATATAAAAAAACTCATAACTTTCATTAAATGCAGATTTTGTAAAACTCAAACTTCCAAACATAATGATATTTTCATCGATTGTTATAAAATTTAAGTGCATTTTTGGTAAAAAAATTTTACATTCAATATTTTCTATCTTTGCCAAATTCCCAATTTGTGAATACTCATTTGAATTTGAAGCGGACAAAATTTTTATTTGCACCCCTCTTTGTGAAGCTTTTTGCAACTTTTTTGCAATTTCTTTGTGAGTAAAAATATAAGAAGTTACATAAATTGAACTTTTTGCTGAATTTAACTTTTTATCCAAATTTCGTAGTAATTTTTGAGAGTCAAATGGTAAAAAAAAGACTCCATCACTAGCAATTAAATTGAAATTGAAAATAAGTAAAATCATCAATATTTTATAATTTTTCATAAATTAACTCAACCTAAAGCAAAAATAAATGTAGAGAATTATACAATAGTACAAAACAAAAATAAGTAAAATTCGGAGTATGGGAATGAATATACTACTCTTAAATAGAAATCCTATTGTATCTAGGCTTACAAAATTAAGCGCTCAAAAATTGAACTTTCAGGTAGATGAGTTTTCAAGTATAGACGAAATAAGTGGTGGTAATTACACTTTTATATTTGTGGATAATGAAGTTTATTCAAGCGAATTATTAGATAAATTAAAAGGTATTGAATACTCAAAAGTGGGATTTATTTTACCACGAGGAAAAGATAAGCCTGATGGATTTGATTTTTATGTAGAAAAGCCTTTTTTACCAACAGAATTAGTAGATATTTTAAAAAATAGTGACTTAAGTGTAAGTAAAAATACTATTATAGAGGATGAGATGAAATTAGATGATAATGACGGAATATCAGAGTTAGACGATACTTTAGATGATTTTGATAATAATGAGTTGCAAGAAAATGTTGCTTTAGATGATGATTTATCTTTAGAAGATAGTGCAAATGAATTGCCAAGTTTAGATGATTCTGATGACTTAAATGTTTTAGATTCTAATGATTTTGGTGATTTAGATAGCGATTTTGGAGAACCAAACGAGTTAAAAGATGTTGATTTAGGTGAAGATTTAAATATGAGTGAATTAGATGATGATTTGAGTTTAGATGGAACTGAATTAAGTGATGATTTAACTTTAGAAGAACACAAAGATGAAGAAGATTTATCGCTTGATTCACTAGAAGAAGATTCATTAGAAAGTGATGATTTAGGTGATTTAGAAGGCTTAGATGATTTGGAAGACCATAAAGATGAAGAAGATTTATCGCTTGATTCACTAGAAGAAGATTCATTAGAAAGTGGTGATTTAGGTGATTTAGAAGGCTTAGATGATTTGGAAGAACACAAAGATGAAGAAGATTTATCGCTTGATTCACTAGAAGAAGATTCATTAGAAAGTGATGATTTAGGCGATTTAGAAGGCTTAGATGATTTGGAAGAACACAAAGACGAAGAAGATTTATCGCTTGATTCACTAGAAGAAGATTCATTAGGAAATGATGATTTAAGCTTAGAAGAACCAAGTGATTTAGGCGATTTGGAAGAAGATTCGATTGAAGATAATTCGTCGTTAAATGATTTGGAAGATTTAAAAACTGAAGATTTAGAATTAGAATCAAGTGAAGAATTAATTGAAGATGAAGAGATTGAAGATGTGGATTTAGAAGCAAAAGGTGTACCTGAATTAGGGGAAGATTTAAACTTAGAAGAAGATATAAGTCTTGATGAGCATTTAGAAGATTTAAGCGAAATAGAAGATGATGTTATAGAATCTAAAAGTGATGGCAGTGAAAATGGAAATATTGCAGCAGCGATTATGGGCGATATTCACGAAGAACTTACAGATATTGAAGATACAAATATAGAAGATATAGATTTAGATAATTTTGGTTCAGACATTTTAGAAGATGATAAAGTAGATGAAAAAGTTGAAATTAAAGAAGAAGAAATGCAAGAAGATGAACTATCTGAATTAAATGAAAGAGGCATAAAAGAGGCTTTAGGTGAGGAAGTTCCCGAAGAAGAAGAGCTTGTTGCACCATCTAAAGATGATAATAATTTAGAGGATGTTGCAGCAATAACAGCAGGTGCAATGGCAGTTGGTGGAGTTGCTATGGCAAGTCAATCTTTCAAAGAAGATGAGATAAAACCTATTCAAACTACTCAAAATGAAAATATGCAAACTCCTGTTGAAACAATTGCAAATACCAATGCTATGGCTAGTGTTATGAAAAGCTTGAATATTGAGGCATTACGGGAACTTTTAGCTGGAGCTGAAGTAAATATTAAGATAAATTTTCCAAAAAAAGATAGTTGATGCAAGGTAGCATTTTGATAATTTCAGGTCCAAGTGGAAGTGGAAAAAGTACACTTTGTAAAAAAATGTTTGAAAAAGTTTCAAACTCTTTTTTTTCTATTTCTACCACAACTCGCCAAATGAGAGATGGCGAAAAAGATGGGATTGATTACTATTTTGTTTCAAAAGATGAATTTTTAAATGGAATTAAAGAAAATAAATTTTTAGAGTGGGCTGAAGTTCACGGAAACTATTACGGTACAACTTTAAAAAGTGTTAAAGAAGCTCTAAAAAATGGGAAATTAATAGTTTTTGATATCGATGTTCAAGGTTTTGAGTTAGTTAAAAAGTCAGTTTTTGGCGAACTTTGTACTTCAGTTTTTATCTTACCCCCAAGCTTTTCAACTTTGCAAACTAGATTACACTCAAGAGCCACAGATTTAAAAGAGACAATAAAAGAGAGATTGCAAAATGCAAAGGAAGAGTTAAATTATATTTATAAATACGATTATTTTATAATAAATAGTGATTTAAATCTAGCTTCAAATGAGTTGATAAATATTGCAAAATCAGCAAAACTTAAGCCAAACTCTTATGAGTTAGATAGTTTTTTGGATAGTTGGTTGAACTCTTAGAATTCTAACAGAATATAAAAGATATAATTTGAAACTAAAAAAATATTAAGGAGTTATTATGAGTATGCCAGGTGGATTAGAGTGGATAGTAATTTTAGCTGTTGTTGTGTTGCTTTTTGGTGCGAAAAAAATACCAGCATTAGCTGAAGGTTTGGGAAAAGGAATTAAAAATTTTAAAAATGCGATGAAAAGTGAAGATGAAAAAGTGGCAGAAGGTGGACAAGTTGAGCAACAAAAAACAACTACTACTTCAACTCACTCTACACAAGAGATTAAACCAGCTTAAGGGAACTTTTTGGAAAAAAGAGTTTTAAATATTTTAAAAAAATATATAAATCAAGATAACATTGTATTAGAAAAGCCTAAAACTCGCTCTTTTGGGCATTTTGCAACTCCTGTTGCATTTAATTTAGCAAAAGAACATAAAAAAGCTCCAAAAATTATTGCCGAAGAACTTGCAAAACTACTTGAGAGTGAAGAGATATTTGATGAAGTAACTTCTCTCAATGGCTTTATAAATATAAAATTAAATGAAGAGTTTTTAGATGAGTATGCCTCTTGGGTGATTTTAAATCAAGATGAGTTTGGAAGTGAACTTCATAGTAGCTCTATTTTACTTGAATTTGTAAGTGCAAATCCAACAGGTCCACTTCATATAGGTCACGCAAGAGGTGCGGTTGTTGGAAATGCACTCCTTAAAATAGCAAAACATTTAGGTTATAAAATCACAAGTGAATATTATATTAACGATGCAGGAAACCAGATAGAACTACTTGGATTATCTATGTTTTTGGCGGGATGTGAGCATATTTTAGGCTTAGATGTAACTTATCCGCAACAGTATTATAAGGGTGAGTATATTATCGATTTAGCAAAAGAGGCTGAAGTTGAATTTGGCAAAGAGATTTTTAATGATGAAAAAAATATCCAAACTTTAAGTGAATTTGGCAAAGATAAAATGCTTACACTTATAAAATCAAATTTGGCTGAAGTTGGAGTTGAGTTTGATTATTTTATTAGCGAAAAATCACTTTATGATAGATGGGATTTTATAAGAGAAAAATTAACAACAAATTCAGGTTTATATGAACAAGAGGGCAAAATTTGGCTAAAATCAGCTGAACACGGTGATGAAAAAGATAGAGTAATCGTTAGAGAAAATGGCGAACCAACCTATTTAGCAGGAGATATAATTTATCACGATGATAAATTTTCACGTGGATATGATAAATATATCAACATTTGGGGAGCAGACCATCACGGCTATATCGCAAGAGTTAAATCAGCTGTAAAGTTTTTAGGTTATGATGAAAATAAGCTAGAGATAGTTCTTTCTCAAATGGTGGCACTTTTAAAAGGTGGTGAGCCATATAAAATGAGTAAACGTGCAGGTAATTTTATTTTAATGAGCGATGTTGTGGAAGAGATTGGTGCAGATGCTCTTAAATTTATCTTTTTGAGTAAAAAATGTGATACTCATCTTGAGTTTGATGTTGAAGATTTAAAACGACAAGATAGCTCAAATCCTGTCTATTATGTGAATTATGCTTATGCTAGAATTAATTCAATTTTTACAAAAGCTGATAAAAAATTTGAAAATGTGGCAAATATAAAACTTGAAGGCTTAAGTGAGGGTGCAAAAGATTTACTCTTTAGTGCATTGGGGCTTTCAAAAGTTTTAAAAGATGCATTTCACTCAAGACAAGTTAATAAATTAACTGATTATCTTCAAGCCTTATCTTCAGAATTTCATAGCTTTTATAATGAAAATAGAGTTATTGGAAGCGAAAATGAAGAGAAATTTTTAAAACTCTTTGCAGTTGTTGCAATTTCTCTAAAACTAGGCTTAGAACTCCTTGGAATAAAACCTCAAGAAAAGATGTAATTTCTTCCCTTTTCTTTTGCTTTAATTAATTTCCTACTTTAGCTATAAATACACCTTTTAGCTTATTTGTGATTTAATTTCTATTAATATTAAATTTATAAAAAGGGAGTATGAATGGGTAAGTTTAAATTCATAAGTTTAGTGGCTTCTTCGCTTTTAGTTAATTCGTTAATGGCGGTTGAGACACAAACAATGTTTTTAGAGAGTGGTTGGAATTTAAAAGGTTCAAAATTAAATAGTGCGAAAGTAAATGGCGATAATATTACAAATACATTAAAATATAATGCAAGTGGTTGGTCTCAGGATAAGGGCGATGGAACACTATCTTTAAATGCTGGAGAAGGTTTTTGGATTAAAGCTACAAAAGAGAGTGCAATATTTTTAAAAGGTGATATTTCAAGTGAAAGTGTTAAATTTGATAAAGCTGGATGGCATTTAGCAACTCCAATAGACGGAAGTTTAAGTTTATCTACACTGAATAGCGAAAATTTATCTTCAATTTGGACTTACAAAGCTGGTCAATGGCTTGATAAAGATAAGATGTCAAAAGCAAACATCACAAAAATAGAAGTTGGTGATGGATTTTGGGTAAAAACTTCAAAAGATAATTTAACAATAGATACTTTAAGTGCAACTACAACAGCAGTAGCTTCTGGTTCAATTGATTTAAGTTCTATAATTAATCCTGTAACTGGCGAAGCAATGGGTGGGCGAAGCTTAAGGGATGAAGTTGTTAATCCACTAAATGGACAAGTTATTCCAGATGAGGCTAGTGTTCAAGTATACGAAGCTGACGATACTAGTTTTTCAAAACCACTACTTAAAAAATCTGTTACTATTAATCCTTTGACGGGTGAGTATGTGATTGAAAAAGATAATTTAAATGATAGTATCAGCAATGATGAAGTTGTTAATCCTTTAACTGGCAAAGTTATCAGGGTTATAGCTAAGAAAAATGATAAAAATTATGAATTATCGGCACTTGCAACAGATTCAAAAAGAGTTGATGTAAATCCAATTACAACTACTATTAGAACTCAAATTATCGACACAATCAAAACAATGTTTGGTGAAGAGTTTGTTAAAGAGATGAAGGAAAATAGTTCAATTATGAGCGCTATTAACTCTTTGGCTAGTACTTTAGCAACTAAAGTTGCTCAAGATATCAAAGATAGCAAACTCTCTCTTAGACAAACAGATTTTGAAACAGATAAAACTCCTGATAAAATCATAAATCCTTTAACTGGTGAAGAGGTAGTTGCAAAAGCTGAAAAAGAGGAGAAATTAAAAACTCAATTAAAAGATTCTTCATCAAGTACAGATGTTGCACAATTTGAAAATAAAGTTAGTTATGCGAAAAAAGAGAAAATCGATACTACAAATGTGGATTTAACTAAGAGTGGGACAAATGTAGATTTCGCTATTTTAGAGTATGATATTATTTCAACTTTTGCAAAAATGAATTTAGCAGTACACGATGGTAATGGAAGATTAGTTCTATTTTTACCAGTACCATCTGAACATTTTAATAAATTACCTGGAGAAAAATTTAGCAAAAAAGTTAAAAAAGATGATGGTAGTGAATTTGTGGTGGGAAATGACCCTGCACTTAGAGTAATCGATTTAGAAAAAAATCTTAAAAATGCAAATGGTTCTGAAATATGGGCAAAAGATTTAGTTAATACTTTACTTTATAATCCGATTGTACCTTATGAAGTGATTAAAACTTTAGTTAAAAAAGATATGCACACTACAAAACTTACGAGCTTGGGTGAGTTTTTATTAACTCAAAAAGACCCATATGGTGAGGCACTTGTTCAAATTAATCCAATGGAGCCTTTAATAAAAAATAAAGTAACACTCTCTTCAAATCCTGATGAGTCTGTAAAACGAATTATTAAATCTTATATGGAGCCAATTGTTGCCTCAAACTTACTTTGGATGCAATATGATTTATTATTTAATGCACTTGATACAAAAAGTACTATAGATTTTATGAAACTTTTTGGAATTTCAAAAAGTGATAATGTTGGTAATTTTATTAATAGATTTCAAGACTCTAAAGAGTTTCGTTCTTTCTTAAAAGATATCGGTGTTCCGTTAATTACGGCTATTCCTCCATTTGCAAAAGATGAAAATGCAATTCAGTTAAAAGATGGTTATCAAATTAATGAAAACTCAACAATAGTTCCAAAAACTGGTATTGCACTTACAAATTTAGTTCTTTCTACATCTGGACTTGCTGAAATTATTATAACTAAGAAAAAAATCTCTGAAATTATAGGAGAAGAGTTTTTACCTGAAAATGTAAAAGATTTAGCTGATAAAGAGATTTGGTGGGCTGTTGATAAAAAACAAATGAATGAGATGGATGCTAGAGATGTAGATGAAATTGACACAATTAGTTGGATGAAAGATTTTATTTTAGCACTATCAACTAAACTTAGTGGAGAGAGTATCAATGCTGAAACAAGATTTGCAAAAATTATAAGCGATGTTAATAATTATGTAAAAGCATTTGAAGAAAAAGTGTTCGAGAGAGAATATAATGTATTTGAAGAACAATTAGCAAAAGAAGCAAAGGTTGTGAATAGTGTTATCAAATTCCAAGTTGTAGATTTTGAAAATAATCCAATTGAAGCTGTTTCACAAATTACATTTATTCCTCACATTGAAAATAAAAAAACAGGTGAAATAATTGCATTACAAGATAAATCAAAAGCAATGTCTCCAGTTGATAGTGAAGCTAGATTTAAAGATACGATGATATTAACTCCATCAGAAATGTTTGTAAATGAAAATGGGGATGTTGATGAAAATGGAAAATGGAGATATTTAACAGATTACAATGTAAAACTTACCCTAAGTGATGGTAGTGAATTTTTCTTAGATTATCCAATTGCACTATTTCCTATCGAGTATAATAATTTAAATTTCATCTATGTTAATACTAACTTTGGTGCTGAAGAGTTCAATACTGGAATGGATAGTTTTAGCCAACAAGTGCTACATAATGGCGATAAAGTATATTATCCATTACTAGATAGAGATTTAGCAGTTTATTCTGAATTTAAATTCATTGCAAGAGAAGGTATAAGATTTGGAGTTTTGGCTAAAGATTGGGAAGAACAAGATAAAGTTTGGAGTTCATCAACAATTCAAAAACCAAAAGAGAGTGAGTTAATACATCAGTTTGATATAGGTAATGGAATAAATGAGGGTGCATTAATTATGATTGATGTACAACCAAAAAATCAAATGGCAAGACAAATTAGTGGCAAAAATACACAACTTTTAATGACTATTGATTATATTGATAGAGAAAATAAACAAGTTAGTATATATATTGAACCTATGATTGTCGATAAGGTTGAAAATAAAGTTCCAACTTGTTTCGCACAAGAAAAAGAGATTACATTACCAATGAGACTTGATGGAACATATCCATATCCTGGAGACCCTGATTATCCAAAAGAGTGTATGGGTGAAGTTAACAAATTTGTACCAACTGATTGTAAAGGAAAAGAGTTTCCATTTGATGAAGCAGCAAATAAATACTATTTACCAAATGAAGAGAATAAAAACACTATCTTTGTTGGATATGATTTAACTTGTATGACAGATAACAATTATTTTGGTGATTTTCAAGATAAAATCAAAGACAAGTGCGACTTTAATGGTGATGGCAATGTTGATGAGACTGAAAAACAAAAATGTAGCAATATAATGGATAATACAACTTCAAATATGCCTATTGACAAATGCGATACTAATAAAGATGGCAAAGTTGATGATGTTGAAACAAAACAGTGTGCTAATATGACGGGTACAACAACTACTACAAACGATTTTATCACTAAATGCGATACTAATAAAGATGGTTTTGTTGATGAAACTGAAAAACAACAGTGTGCTAATATGGTGAGTTCAACTACTCAAGTATTTGATAAATGCGATACTAATAAAGATGGCAAAGTTGATGAAACTGAAAAACAACAATGTGCTAATATGGTGAGTTCAACTACTCAAGTATTTGATAAATGCGATACTAATA
>DZAZ01000007.1:41750-50523 GCA_022729755.1 Helicobacter cetorum
AAGATGGCAAAGTTGATGAAACTGAAAAACAACAATGTGCTAATTTGTATATGACAAATGGTACAAATACAGGAACAACAACTCAAGCATTTGATAAATGCGATACTAATAAAGATGGCAAAGTTGATGATGTTGAAAGACAACAATGTGCTAATATGGTAACAGATGGTACAAGTACTACAAGTATGGGTGGTGGTATGATGAAGTAAGAGGAATTTTTCCTCTTATGAATTTATTGCTTTTTTTTGAGGCTTTCTAAAAACTCTTCGATATTAAATTTATCTCTAGTTCTTTGTATCATTAAATGAATTAAAATATCACCTAAATCTACGACTGTCCAATCATCTGCTTCATCCACATTTAAGAATGTTTCACCTTTTGGTTTTAAATCCTCTTTTAAATAATTAAGTAAAGAAAAACCGTGTTTCTCATTTAAAGTAGTAGCAACCACTACAAAATCCACAAAATAATCACTTCCTCTTAAATCAAACACTTCAACATTCTCTGCTTTTTTACTATCAAGTAAATCAACTATATTTTTAATTCTTTCGTTCATAATTCTCCTTATAATAGAGTGTTACCTCTTCTAAAATTTTCTCTGGAATAAATCCATTTTCTAACTCTTGCCTAATGTCTGTAGAACTAATTTTAACATTAATTTCTATTTTTTTAAATTTATCATCAATTGCAATATTATCTCTTGTAATAATCACAAATTGAACTAAAGAATTTAACTTTTCAAAGTTTTTCCATTTATGCAAATTTTTTAAATTATCTGCCCCAATAATCACATACTTTACATTTAAGCCAATAGAATTTAAATACTCTACACTTTCTATCGTAGAAACGGCTCTATTTTGAGTTATTTCGTATTCGCATACTTTTGCTTTATCAAATTTACATACCAACTCTCTTAACCATTTAAGCCTCATTTTTGGAGTTGCAAAAAACTCATTCTTAAAAGGATTTAAAAATGTTGGCATAATTACAAGTTTATCAATGTCTAAAACTTCAATTGATTTTTTAATAATTGCAAGATGTCCGATGTGTGGAGGGTCAAAAGAACCACCAAAAAGTGCAACTTTCAAATAATTTAAATAAATAGTGAATTTACACTTTCATTGTGATAAACTCTTCTAATAACTTCAGCAAACAATGGAGCTACCGTTAAAACTTTTATTTTAGAACACTCTTTTTTTAGTGGAAGAGAGTTAGAAACTATAAGTTCATCTAATGCACCATTTTCAATTCTATCATAAGCTGGACCACTTAAAACGGGATGTGTACAACAAGCCATAACAGAATTTGCACCTCTACTTTTAAGCACATCAGCTGCTTTCACTAAAGTTCCCGCTGTATCAATCATATCATCAATCAAAATTACATCTTTATCAGCCACATCTCCGATAATATTCATAATTTCAGCTTCGTTTGCTTTTTCTCTTTTTTTATCAACGATAACCATTTCAAGCCCTAATTTTCCCGCAAAATATCTAGCTCTTGCAACTCCTCCAATGTCTGGACTTGCAATTATTGGATTTTTTAAATTTTTATTTTTAATATAATCTTGAAAAATAATTGAACCATAAAGATTATCTACAGGAATATCAAAAAATCCTTGAATTTGACCTGCGTGTAAATCTATTGTTACAACTCTTGTAACACCTGCTGTTTGAATTAAATTTGATACAAGTTTGGCTGTAATTGGAACTCTTGGGGCTGCTTTTCTATCTTGTCTAGCGTAACCAAAATATGGAATTATTGCCGTGATTGAACTTGCACTACTCCTTCGCAAGGCATCTGTCATCACTAAAAGTTCCATTAAATTATCATTTGTAGGATGACCTGTTGGTTGAATTATAAAAACATCTCTACCCCTTACACTCTCGCTAATTTGAACATTTATCTCACCATCACTAAATCTATTAACTGTCGCTTTAGCTACACTTACATCTAAAAACTTTGCTACTTCGTTTGCAAACTCTGGGTGAGCTGTCCCTGTGAATATTTTGTAACCTCTCATAACAATCCTTGATAACTTTTTTTTTAAAATTTTATACTAATTTGGCTTAAAGCTTTTTAGGATACATTTTAGATTTTACTAATGAAGTTTTTGATAAAGTTTTTAAAATATGCAAGGACTTCTATGAAATTATTACTTAAAAAATTTTACTACATTACTTTAATGATATTTATAATTTCCATAATTTCATTTTCACTTATACATTTAGCTCCAAATAGTTTTTTTGCAAGTGGTGAACTTAATCCAAATATTGATAAAGAAGCAATTGAAACTTTGAAGGCTATTTATGGTCTTGATAAACCTGTGATTTATCAATATTTTGCTTGGTTAAAATCGATTATTACACTCGATTTTGGAATTAGTTTTGCAAGTGGTAAGTTTGTAAAAGATGAAATACTTGAGCGATTAGTGATAACTTTAATTTTAAATTTAATTTCTATGGCTTTGATTTTTATGATTTCACTCTATTTTGGAATTAAATCAGCACTTAAACCTGATAGTTTTTTTGATAAATTCAGTAAACAACTCTCACTTTTGAGCTTTTCAATGCCTTCATTTTATTTAGCACTTATTTTAATTATGGTTTTTGCTGTTAAATTTGAAATTTTTCCAATTGCAGGAGTTCACTCAATTGAGCCTAAAAGTGGGATAATGTATATTTTAGATATGGCTTGGCATTTAATTTTACCTATTTTTGTTTTAACTTTTAGTGGACTTGGAAGTTTGATTTTATATATTCGTTCTTTAACGATAGAAATATTAAAAAGTGATTATATTTTCTTTGCGATTGCAAGAGGAGCGAACGAAAAAGTGCTATTAAGAAAGTTTATTTTACCAAATTTATATCCTCCAATTATTACGATTTTAGGGCTTTCACTTCCCGCAATCATCGGTGGAAGTGTAATTTTAGAGTCAATTTTTTCAATCAATGGAATGGGACTTTTATTTTATCAATCAGCACTAAGTAGAGATTATCCCGTAATTATGGGAATATTAATTATTGGAGCTTTTTTAACACTTCTTGGAAATATTTTAGCTGATTTAATACTTTTAAAATTAAATCCTCATTTCAAAAATAATTAACTTGGCATACTTTATGCTATAAAATCCAAAAATTTCTAATTTTTGAAAGTAAACAAAATGAAATGTGAAGATAAATTAAATATCTTATTAGAGTTTGGCAAAGTAATTTCAAGCGAAAAAAATTTAAATAAAGTAGTTGAAATAGTTGCTGAAATTTCTCGAGATGTGACAGAATCTGATAGATGTTCAATTTATATTTATGATAAGAAAAAGAAAATTTTATGGACAAAAGTTGCTCAAGAGATGAATAAAACAATCAAACTTCCACTTGGAAAGGGAGTTGCAGGATATGTCGCACTTACTCAAAAAATTCAACTAGTTTCAAATGCTTATAATGAAGAAATGTTTGATAAATCGGTTGATAATTCAAGTGGTTATATTACAAAACAAATGATTGCAGTTCCAATTATAAATAAAAAGCAGGAAACTTTGGGAGTTATCGAAGTTTTGAACAAGAGAAATGGAAATTTTAATGATATAGATTTAGATGCACTTTTATTAATTTCAAGTTATACTTCGGCAATTTTAGAAAATGCGATTTTACATAAAAATTTAGAGGTAAGAATAAGAGATGAAGTTAATAAAAATAAAGAAAAAGATTTAATTATTTTTAATCAATCAAGGCTCGTTGCAATGGGTGAAATGATAAGTGCAATTGCCCATAATTGGCGACAACCATTAAATGGAATTGGACTTATAATAAGTGATTTAAAAGATGCTTATACTTATAAAGAGTTAGATGATAAATATTTGCAAGAGAGTGTAAAAAAAGCGAATAATTTACTTAATTTTATGAGTAATACAATAAATGATTTTAAAGATTTTTTTAAAACTGATGAAGAAAAACAAGAGTTTTATTTAGATAAAGCGATAAATTGTGCAATTTCACTTATTGATGCACAATTTAAAAGCCAAAATATAGAAATTAATTTAAATTTGGCAAAAAATTTAAAACTCTTTAGTTATTTGGTAAAGTTTGAACAAGCAATATTAAGTTTAATCAAAAATGCCCAAGATGCAATCATCGAAAAAATGGAGAAAGATAGCAATTTTCAAAAAGGAATTATCGAAATAACTCTTTTTAAAAGGGGTGAAAAAATTATTTTAACCATAAGTGATAATGGAATTGGAATACCAAAAGAGATTTTAACTAGAATATTTGAGCCATATTTTAGCACAAAAGAACAGGGAAAAGGTGTTGGAATTGGGCTTTATATGGTAAAAATGATAATTGAAAATAATATGGGTGGAAAAGTTTTTGCAAAAATAAAAGATAAAACAATATTTCAAATAGAGTTTTTAAATAATTTAATTTTAAAGGTTGATTAATGCTAGATATAACCAATATTCCAACTCCTTGTTATGTTTGTGAAGAAGAGTTACTTCAAAAAAACTTAGATTTACTTAATTATGTGCAAAAAAGTTCAGGAGCTAAAATTTTATTAGCCTTAAAAGGTTACTCTATGTGGGCAACTTTTAATCAAATCGGTAAAGTTTTGCACGGAACGGCGGCAAGTGGGCTTTGGGAAGCAAAACTAGGGCGAGATGAGATGAATAAAGAGGTTCACACTTTTTCACCAGCTTTTATTGAAGAAGAGTTTGAGGAAATTTGTGAAATTTCAAATCACATAGTTTTTAACTCATTTTCGCAGTGGAAAAGATTTAAAGATAAGCTGAAAAATAAAGATGTCAAATGTGGAATTAGAATAAATCCGCAGTATTCTGAAGTAACTCCTGAAATTTACAATCCTTGTGTAGTTGGAAGTAGATTTGGAGTTATAAAAAAGCATTTTGATAGCGAAGTTGAGGTAAATCCTGATATATTAAATGGCATAAGTGGGCTTCATTTTCACACTCATTGTGAGCAAAATTCCGATGCACTTGAGCGAACTTTGGTTTATGTTGAGCAAAAGTTTGGAAAATATATTCAAAATATGAAGTGGATTAATTTCGGTGGTGGTCATCACATCACACGGGCTGATTATGATGTTGAGAAATTAATTAAAATTATAAAAGAGTTCAAAGCAAAATATAATAATATTGAGCTATATCTTGAACCAGGTGAAGCAATTGGATGGCAAGTTGGCACATTAGTTGCTAGTGTAATTGATATTGTAAATAATGGAATGGATATAGCAATAGTTGATGTTTCAGCGGCAAATCATATGCCTGATTGCCTTGAAATGCCTTATCGTCCGATGATTAGAAATAGTGGCAATCCAAAAGAGTTAAAACACACTTATCGACTTGGAGGCCCAACTTGTTTGGCTGGAGATGTGATTGGGGATTACTCGTTTAATGAGCCATTAAAAATTGGAGATAAGCTTATTTTTGAGGATATGTTGCACTATACATTTGTAAAAAGTAATACTTTTAATGGTATAAAATTGCCATCACTTGGAATTTGGACAAAAGAGAATAAATTTAAATTAGTCAAAAAATTTAGCTATGAAGATTATAAGAATAGACTTTCATAAAAAAATTTTAAAAGGTGTCAAATGAATGTTTTAAATTTTTTAAAAAAAGTTTCAAAATATGAAACTATAAAAGAAGATGAATTAAAAGAGTTAGATTTTTTAGATTTTAGTTGGAGTATGGTTGGTGAAATTGATAACTCAATTAAAGAGTTGCATAATTTAAGAGAAGTAAAATTTTCTTGGTGTGGATTGAAAGAGTTTTCACTAGCTTTGAGTGAATTGAGACTTTTAGAAAGGCTTGATTTATTTGAAAATGAGATAAATTTTATTCCAAAAGAGATTTGTAAATTAACAAATTTAAAATCAATGGATTTAGGGAATAATAAATTAACTACACTTCCAGATGAAATAGGCGAACTTAATGAGCTTGAATGGCTTGGAATTGCTTATAATGATTTAACTTCACTTGCTGATGGATTTAGAAATCTTAAAAATATAAAAGCGATTGATTTTTCAGCTAATAAATTTGAAACTTTTCCTGATAGTATTTGCAATTTAAATACACTTGAGTGGATAAGTTTAGCTCATAATAAACTTAAAAATATTCCAAATTGTGTTAAAGGAATGGAAAATTTGAGAGTTTTAAATATTAGTTGGAATAAAATAGAAACTTTTCCAGATTCACTTTTAGGATTAAAAAGTTTAGAACATCTTTTGATTGACAAAGCCCTGATAAACAGTAATAAGCAAACCATAGAAAAGTTACTTTTACAAAATCCAAACTTAATGATTTATAATGAACTTGAAGAAGTAGTTGAACTTTAACTCTTTTAAAAAGTTTATTTTAAATTATCATCTTCATAAGTTTAACTTAATGTATAAAATTTAGCCACTAAGCTATAGCAATTTTAAGTTTACTCTTATATAATTTATGTGATAAATAGGACTAAAATAGTCTGATTTAAAAATGGAGAAAAAATGAGAGTATACTTAGACAATAATGCTACGACAATTGTAGACCCGTTGGTAAAAGAGGCGATGGAGCCGTTTATTTCTCAAATGTATGGAAATCCAAATTCACTTCATAGTTTTGGAATGGAAGTAAGAGCATATTTAAAACAAGCGCTTGATAAACTTTATGATGGAATAAATGCAAGAGATGAAGATGATATTATAATAACTTCTTGTGCAACAGAGTCGATAAATTGGGTAATTAAAGCAATTTATTTTGACAAAATCTTAAATAAAGATAAAAATCATATCATCACTAGCGAAGTTGAACATCCAGCAACTATTGCAAGTTGTAAATTTTTGGAAAGCCTCGGTGTTAAAGTTACATATTTACCCGTCAATCACGAGGGAATAGTTGAAGCTAAAACTGTAGCTAGTTTTATAAGCGATGAGACTGCTTTGGTTTCGATTATGTGGGCAAATAATGAAACAGGTGCAATTTTTCCAATCAAAGAGATAGCCAAAATTTGCCAAGAGAGAAATGTGCTTTTTCATACTGATGGTGTTCAAGCAATCGGCAAAATTCCCGTAGACGTGGTTGAGACTGGAGTTGATTTTATGTCGTTTTCAGCTCATAAATTTCACGGTCCAAAGGGAGTTGGCGGACTTTATATTAAAAATGGGATTAAACTAACCTCACTACTTCACGGTGGTGAGCATATGGGCGGTAAGCGAAGTGGAACACTAAATGTAGCTGGAATAGTGGGAATGGGTGAGGCTATGCGACTAGCTAAAGAGAGCCTTAATTATGAAGCAACAGAAATTAGACGATTAAGAGATAAACTTGAGAGTGCGATACTTGAAATTCCAGATACTTTTGTAGTTGGAAATAAAGATAAACGAACTCCAAATACAATTTTAGTGAGTGTCAAAGGAGTTGAGGGTGAAGCGATGCTTTGGGATTTAAATAAAGCTGAAATTGCTGCAAGTACGGGAAGTGCTTGTGCAAGTGAAGACCTTGAGGCTAATCCTATTATTATCGCTGTTGGGGCTGATAGCGAGTTGGCTCACACTGCAATTAGGCTTAGTTTATCGCGATTTAGCACTGAAGAAGAGATTGATTATACGATTAAAATATTCAAATCAAGTGTTGAGCGATTGCGAGATATTTCAAGTAGTTATGCAAAAAATTAAAAATTAAAATATATAAAGGAAATAATGATGGCAAAAAATGATTTAATTGGTGGAGCATTATGGGAAGAGTATTCTCAAAAAGTGAGTGAACGAATGAATAATCCATCTCATCGAGGTGAAATTTCTCAAATTGAAGCTGCAAAGAAAGATGCAAAGTTAATAGTGGCTGATTATGGAGCTGAAAGTTGTGGAGATGCGGTTAGACTTTATTGGTTAGTTGAAAATGTTACTGAAAAGATAATTGATGCAAAATTTAAGAGTTTTGGTTGTGGAACTGCGATTGCAAGTAGTGATATGATGGTTGAGCTTTGTCTTGGAAAAACAGTTGATGAAGCCCTAAAAATCACAAATTTAGATGTTGAAAAAGCCCTAAGAGATGACCCTGATACTCCAGCTGTTCCTGGACAAAAAATGCACTGTAGTGTTTTGGCTTACGATGTTATTAAAAAAGCAGCATCACTTTATAAAGGTGTCGAGATGTTGAGCTTTGAGAGTGAAGTGATAGTTTGTGAGTGTGCTAGAGTAACTCTTGGAACGATTAAAGAGGTGATAAGAATAAATGATTTAAAAACTGTTGAAGAGATTACAAATTACACAAAAGCTGGGGCATTTTGTAAATCTTGTATTAAGCCAGGTGGTCACGAACAGCGAGAGTATTATTTAGTTGATATTTTGGCTGAAACTAGGGCTGAAATGCAAAAAGATGCAATTATTAAAAGTAGTTTTGATGGCTCATTTAAAGATATGACAGTTATTCAAAAATCAAAAGCGATTGATAAAGTGATTGATGAAAATATCCGTCCGATGCTTATGATGGATGGCGGAAATATGGAAGTGCTTGATATTAAAGATAGCGGTGAGCATATTGATGTTTATATTAGATATTTAGGGGCTTGTTCAGGGTGTGCTAGTAGTGCAACTGGGACTTTATATGCAATTGAGGCTGTATTAAAGCAAAAATTAGATGAGAGTATAAGAGTTTTACCTATCTAAAACTCTCTCACCACCAACATAATAAAAATTATTTGACTAAAATTATAAAACTAAAAATATTTTTAAAACACCTAGTTTTCAGGCTTTTAAGAAAAAATTTTCATACTATGAA
>DZAZ01000105.1 GCA_022729755.1 Helicobacter cetorum
TTATTTTTTTACACACATCAAACCCGTCGATTTGCGGAAGCATTAAATCTAAAATAATAATATCATAGTAATTTTTTTTCTCTTTTAAATGCTCTAGTGCTTCTTTGGGATTTTCAAAAGCTTTTACTTCATAGTCATAATTTTGCAAATACTCTTTTATTAAATTTTGCATATCAAATTCATCTTCAATCAACAAAACTTTTTTCAGTCTTAATCCTTTTTTATTTTTCATTATAGCATTTAAAAAACTTATTGATGTTATAATTTTAAAATAAAATAATCTTTTAAAGGTAAAAAATGAAAAAGATGGTTATGTTAATATTAGCTATAAATCTTTTTGCAAGTGATTATAAATTAGGTCACGGAGTAAGTTTGAGTGAATACTTAAAAATCGGAGGTTATATTTCTAGTAAATATAAAAATGACAAAAAAAGTACAGAGACAGAGTTGGATGATGCAGCAATAATAGGATATGGGAATTTAACTAAAAAGTTTTCATATTTAGTTGAGCTTGAAGCAACAGGTTTTTATATCAAAAATTTAGATACAAGAGATGATGATTTTAATACACATTTTCACATAGAAAGGGGATTTTTTGACTATAAATTTAGTGATTATTTCAAAGTTCAAGTTGGAAAATTTACAACTCCAATTGGATATTGGAATTTAGTTCCTATAAATGTCTTAAGAGATACAACTTCAAGTCCACTCTATAGCGAAAAAATTTTTCCTAAATTCACAACTGGAGTTAAATTTTATGGATTTTTAAATGATGAGCTAGAGTATCATTTATTTGTCCAAAAAACTAGAGATTTAGATAAAAAATTTAACAATATTCAAACTGATAATTATTATGGTTGTGGATTGACAAAAGAGTTTGATTATGCAAATTTGGGATTTAGCATTGGAGAATTTGAAGATGAACAATTAAATGATAGAGTTTATTTTGATGTAAATTTAAAACATAAAAAATCTCACTTAGAACTTTTAGCAGAAGCAATAATTACTAAAGATGAGCATCAAGATGGCGATAATTCAAATAATTATGCAATGTATTTACAAAGTAGTTATAACTTTTTGAAAAAACACTATTTAGTAAATAGATATGAATATTTCAAAAGTGGTTTTAATAATTATGAAGAACAGGTTTTTTTAATAGGATATAACTATCGACCTATTTATCCAATTTCGATTAAAGCAGAGTATCAATTAAACTCTCATTCAGATTTAGATAAAATAATAATCTCTCTTTCTATTCTTTTTTAAGGTGTGACTATGAGAGTAATATTTATTTTTATATTTATATTAAGTATTTTTTTATTTGCTGAAGATGAAGAGTTTGTGGTTGTTACATCAAATAAATCAAAAGTCAAAAGTGTTTCAAAAAAGCTACTAAAAGATTTATATTTAAAAGAAAAATCATTTGTAGATGAACAAGAGATAGTTCCTATCAATTTGCCACCACAAAATGAGCTTAGAATACATTTTGAAGAAGAGATTTTAGGAATGGATAGAGAAGAGATTAATGATTTTTGGATAACTAAGCACTATCAAGGAGTAACTCCACCAATTGTTCAAAAATCTCAAGATGGATTAAAACTTTTTATTCAAAATGTAGATGGTGCAATCGGTTATCTTGAAAAGAAAAATTTAAATGAAGAGTTAAAAATTATTCACGAGTTTTAATATTTGCACTAAATTTTGATAGTAGATTTTCTATAGCTTCGATATCAAAACTATCAACCCCAGCTTTTAACTCTTTCGCATAATTTAAAAACTTTATAGAGTTATGCTCTTTTGCGATTAATTCTATTGTTTTTGAAAAGATTTCTATCTCATCAAAGTTACAATTCTCTTTTACTCTATTTGCTTCATCAACTAAATTATTTAATTTTTTTGTAAATTCATCAATATTTATAATATCGCTACTTTCGATAATAGGACTATTTTCAGGGGTTTTGATGTCTTTTTTATATGGCAAAAATTTTATAAGCTCCTCAACTAATCTAGTTCTACTAATTGGTTTTTCTAAAAATCCATCAAAATAATTTATAAATTCATCTTTTTGATGTTCCATAACAGAAGCTGTCAAAGCAACTATTGGAATATCTTTTAACTCTTTATCAGCTTTTAAAATTTTTGTCGCTTCTATACCGTCCATTGTTGGCATTCTGATATCCATTAAAATCAAATTTGGTCTATTTTCTCTTGCTTTTAAAATTGCAATTTCACCATTTTCTGCATCGATACACTCTATATTTGAATTTGCAAAATTCTCAATCACGATTAATCGATTTATATCGATATCATCAACTATAAGTAGTTTAGATTTTTCAAATTTTATAGAATCTATATTTTCTATCGAGCCGATATCATAAGGATTTGCATCAAGTGCAGAGATAGAGATTCGTTTTAATTTGATTGTAAATTTTGAACCCTTTTTCTCTTCACTCTCAAGCTCAATATCTCCACCTATAATTTGAGATAATTTTTTAGTAATAGCAAGTCCTAAACCCGTACCTCCGTATTTTCTATTACTTTGACCATCTTGTTGTTCAAATGCATTGAATATTTTTTCTCGTTCTGATTCTTTGATACCAATTCCACTATCTTGGATTTCTATTATCAAATCAACTACACTCAAATCTTTTTCATAAAGTTTTTGTTTAACTCTTATTGCAACAAATCCATCGTGAGTAAATTTGACTGCATTTCCAACTAAATTGATTAAAATTTGTCTAACTCTAATTTCATCTAATATTAAGCTTTTTGGGATATTTTCATCTATTTCTAAAATAAAATCTAAATTTTTCTCTTTAATTTTTAGAGAAAAAATCCTCTCAATTTCACTGAAAATAGTGTAAATATTTACAGGTTCTAAGTTTATTTTAAGTTTTCCAGCTTCTATTTTGCTTAAATCCAAAATATCATTTATAAGTGTCAAAAGTGTTTTACTGCTTGATTTTATCGACTCTAAATATTTTCTCTCTCGCTCATTTTTGATTAAACTATCCAAAAGTTCGCTAAAACCAATTATCGCATTCATTGGAGTTCTGATTTCGTGGCTCATATTTGCTAAAAATTCAGATTTGGACATATTGGCTCTTTCTGCTTTTTCTTTTGCTTCTATTAACTCTTTATTTTTTTTCTCTAACTCATCTTTTGCAATTTCTAACTCTTTTGTTCGCTTTTCTATGATTTTTTTCAACTCTTTATTAAAAATATATAAAAAAAGTATAGCAAAAAGTAAAATCAAAGTAATGATAGTTATCCAATAAAAATAGTTTTCATTTTTTTTGAATGGGTCAAATATAAAACCACTCAATCTTGAAGTATCTTTTACCAATTTTTGTTCTAAATATATATTTGCAATTCGCTCAAATCTAAGTGGATTTATATTTCCAATATCGATTAAATCAGCCAAAATCAAATTTTTCATAACATCAGCTTCATAAATTAAACCATCTTTGTCGTGAGCATAATTATATTTATTAATTATAATATTTATAGTTTCATCTATATTTTTAAGTGCATACTCCCAACCCTCTTTTGAAGCTTCAATAAAAGCTTTTACTCTATTTGGATTGTTTGTGACTTCATTTTCAGATGTAAATAAAACATCTCCATAAAAATCTATTCCATAATTTAGTGGATTTATGATATTGTATTCGATATTTTTTTGTTTTAAAAGATATGGCTCATACGACAAATATGCACTCATAGCATCGACTTTTCCATCAATCAAATCATCGATATTATATGAATACTGTTTTATCTGCAAATCTGAAAGTTGAACTTTTGCCTCTTTTAACATAGCAATAATCGAAGCATCTTGAGTTCCCTCACTCTCAAACATTATTCTTTTACCTTTTAATTGATATGGACCGATTAAATTTGAAGATTTTGTAGTAAGTAAAACAAGTGGAGAGTGTTGAAAAAGTGCCATAAGTGCGACAATTGGCTCGCCATTTAATCTATTTACAACAATTCCAGAATCGCTAATTGCATATGTTGTTTTGCCAGTTAAGACATCTTTTATAAGATTTTGATTTGGTTTTAGTGCATAAATTTCTACATTCAAACCCCTATCTTTGTAAAAACCTTTCTCTTTTGCCATATAATACCCAGCACATTGAAAAGCATTGCTCCATT
>DZAZ01000048.1 GCA_022729755.1 Helicobacter cetorum
TTTCTACTTATCATAATAATATTATACCTAAATCTTAGGAAGATTTGGTATTATCTTGAAAATTTTCCATAATTTCTTGATTTACCATATTTCGCTTATATTTTAAAACTAAATTTTGAACATAAAGCCCAATCGTATTTAACGGTTGCATCCATTGATGTGCAATCGCTCCAATCATTTCGCCCATTTCAGCATGGCGAGAATGAATTTCTAGCATTTTATCTTTTTGCCTATTTTTTTCAACCTCTTTTATAACTCTCTCTTCTAATGTTGAATTTATAATTTCAAGCTCTTTATTAACTCTCTCAAGCTCTTTTTCTTTTTTGTAAACCTTTAAATAAAGCCTCATTTTATTCAACATTTGATGCTCATCAATCGGCTTTGTCATATAATCAATCGCACCAACATCAAACCCTTCTTGTTTAAAAGCTTCCGATTTAAAAACAGCTGTTAAAAAAACAATAGGAATATCTCTAGTTTTTTTCTTAGCTTTTAGAAGTTTTGCCACTTCAAAGCCATTCATTCCAGGCATTTGAATATCCAAAATAATTAAGTCTATCGGTTTATCCAAAACCATATCAAGTGCTTCGTGACCATTACTTGCTTGATAAATAGTTACATCTTTTATCTCTTCGCTTAATAAACTCTCTAGTGAAAAACGGTTTTCAGCCACATCATCAACTATCAAAATATGAAACATTTGTTTGCCTTAATCATTTTTTAACCCCTCAATCTTTAATATCTCATATTTTACAAAAAGTAAATTTTTATAAATTGCTTTTAAATCCTCTATTTTTGTGCTGTCAAAGTTATTAGATACATAGTAAATATATTTATGCTTTTCAATTCGTTCTAAAATCACAAAATTCCAAATTGCACCAACAATATAAGCTCCTTTTATTTTTTCATAATTATTAAGTTCAACCGCACAAATCATTTCAGCCAATAGTTGTGGTTCAGGGTCAGAATTTTCTTTACCTTTTTTAAACTCTTGAATAAAAAAATATGGCTTTTTACTCTCAATTAATCCCTTTGAAACTACAAAATCAACTTCACCACTTAATATAAATTTATCGGTTTCATAAATTAATTGTTCATTATAAAAATCCCTAAATTCAAACTCATAAGATGTAAAATCAACTCTAGCAAAAAGATGAGTTAAAAAATGTATTTTTAAATCCTCTTCTTTATAATATCTCATTAACGGCTCTGTTTTATTTAATAGTTTAGTTAAAAATCCTGCCGTATCATTCTCTATTTCTATATCGTTTAAAAACCAATTATCAAATATAGTTTTGTTTTGAATATCTTGTTTTATATTAAATAATTTCTCTAATTGAGATATTTTTATCTTACTAAAATTAAAGATTGGAATTTGCGAAATTTTCTCACCTTTTAACTCTTTTATCTCTCTTTTTAACTCTTCAATTTCTTGTAATAGTTTAATTTCAATCTCTTCACTCATCTCTAAAGCCCTTTTTTTAATATCTCATATTTTACAAAAAGTAAATTTTTATAAATTGCTTTTAAATCCTCTATTTTAGAACTATCAAAGTTATCACTTAAATAATATTTATAACTATTTTTTTCTATTCTTTCTAAAATCACAAAATTCCAAATAGAGCCAATAATATAAGCCCCTTTCATAAAAGTAAAATTATTAAGTTCAACTGCACTTATAAGTTCAGCTAATAGTTGAGGTCGTGGATTTGAGTAATCTTCAGATTTTTTAAACTCTTGAATAAAAAAATATGGTAACTTCGCTCTATCCAAGCCCTTAGATACAACAAAATCAACATTTCCTTTAAATATAAATTTCTCACTTTCATAAGTTAAAGCAAATTCATAAAAATCCCTAAATTCAAACTCTATTGATTTAAAATTTACTCTTTTAATAATTGGAGCGATGAAATTTACTTTCAAATCCTCTTCACTATACTCTTTTATGAAATTTTTCTCCTCATTTAATAAAGCTTTTAAAAAAGCTATCTCTTCATCTTTTATAATTAAATTATTATTAAACCACTCATTAAAAATCTCATTTGTATAACTTTTTTTTAAATTAACCAATTCTGATAAAGTTTGCATTGTAATTTGACTAAAAGAGTAACTTTTTTTATTTTCACTTTCCTCACCTTTTAACTCTTTTATCTCTCTTTTTAACTCTTCAATCTCTTGTAATAGTTTAATTTCAATCTCTTCACTCATTGCTAAAACCTTTCTTAAAAATTTTATGAGTGCTATTTTCAACTTTAAAGCCAAATTTTTGGGCTTCTAAAATATTTTCACTCTCGCCTAAAAGTAAAAAGCCATTTCTAATTAATGAATTATCAAATAAATTTATAACTTTTATTTTTAACTCTTCATCAAAATAGATGAAAACATTTCTGCAAATTATAAGCTCAAACTCATTTATAACTCCATCTGTCACTAAATTATGTGTAAAAAATAAAACCTTCTCTTTTAAATAGGGCTTTATCATCATATTATAATTATTAAACTCAAAATAATCTTTAAAATTTTTCTCTCCACCTGCATTTTTATAATTTTGTGAGTTTGCTTTTAAAGCATCAAGTGAAAAAAAGCCATTATTAGCCTTCTTAATTACAATTGGATTAAAATCAGTTGCATAAATTTGGCTTTTTTTTAAAAGCCCAAGTTCATCCAACATAATCGCAATTGAGTAAGGTTCTTCGCCACTAGAACAACCTGCATTCCAAATTTTTATGTGATGAAATGTGTTTAAATATGGCAAAATTTCTTCTCTCAAATATTTAAAAACTTCAGGATTTCTAAAAAATGAAGTTACATTGATTGAAAAATCAAAAAATAACTCTTCAAAAACATTAAAATTTGTTAAAACTTCACTTTTAAACTCATAAAAATTATTTATACCAAATTTATTCATACTCACTTTAACTCTTCGTTTAATTGAGGCTCTTTGATAATTCCTAAAATCATAACCATATTTTTTATAAATACTATTCAAAAATTGTTCCAACTCATTTTCACTTAAATCACTCTCTTGAAGTAGCGATTTTACATAATTATTTATCTCATTTAATTTTAACTCTTTATCGAAATAAGTGGTATTTTTGGCATTAATTAACATATCTTTTGCTTGACACTCATCTTCATTTTCTATGATTATTTCAGCTTCGTGTTCTTTTAAAAATTTTAGCGAGTCGCTTCCATCTTTTCCATATCCACAAAAAAGCATAACTAAAAGTTCATCTTGATACTCTCTTGCAAGTGAGTCAAACAATACATCTATCGAAGGTCTTGCAAAGTGAACTTTTGGCTCTTTTGTCAAATAAATATAACCACCAACGGCGATTAAATGATGTCCTGAAACGGCACAATAAATCGTTTTTGGCTCAATTTTCATATCGCTTTTTGCACTTAAAACTTCATAATCTGTAATATTTGCCAAAATATCGCTAAGTAAACTCTTCTCATCTTCTTTTATGTGCATAAGTATAAAAATAGAAATATCAGCAAGTGGCACATTTTTTACAAAATTCATTATTTTTTCTAAACTTCCAGCTGAACCACCAATTCCTATAGCTTTTATACTTTTTTTTATTTTTTTTGTTTTTAAATTGTTATAAAAACGATTAGGAATTCCTATTCTCAATAGATATATCCAAAGCGAATGTTCCATACAATAGATGGTAACTTTTTTATGATTTAGCAATTTTATTAACTCTAAAATAATCTCTTTTGGCAAAATTTTGACATTAAAAAAAGTTATCTCTAATAATTTAAAATCACTTTTAGCTTCGCCGATAAATAGCTTGATATCCTCTTTTTTTAACTCTTCTTGTACTACTATAAATTTTATATTTTCTTGTGAATAAGAAATTAAATTCATATATTAACTATTAACTTTTAAATTAATACTAAAACAAGCCCCACTGTTTTTATTTAGTACTTTTAAACTTCCACCCATACTATTTTCTATAATTGTTTTTGACATATAAAGCCCAATTCCAGTCCCTTCGCCTTGTTCTTTTGTTGTAAAGTATGGATTAAAAATTTTATCTATTATTTCAAGTGGAATTCCACCCGCATTATCTTCTATATTAATAGTTAAGTATTTATTCATTTCTATAATATTTATTATAATTTCACCATTAAAATTAATGTCTTCTTTTTTTTGTTTTTCCAAAATCGCATCTTTTGAATTATTTAAAATATTTAAAATAACTTGTTTAAACTCATTTTTATAACCAAGCACTTTAATCTCTTTGAATTCGGGTAAAGCCACCGAAATATTATGCACTTTCAATTGTGCCGATAAAATATTTATTACATCAAAAATAGCATCATAAATTGAAAATTCCTCTTTTTCTTTGTTTGGTTTAAAAAAATCTCTAAAATCATCAATTGTTTTTGACATAAAATTTATCTGTTTCATCGCTCTATTTTGAATATCCAAAATTTCATCTTCACCGAGTTTTCCTCTTTGATATAAAAATTTTACCTTTTGAATAATCAAGCCCAAAGCATTTAAAGGTTGTCGCCATTGATGAGCAATTGCTCCCATCATTTCGCCCATTTCAGCCATTTTTGATTGTTGAATTAAAAGTTTTTCATTTCTAGCTTTAGCTTCATAACTCACATCTAATTTTTTTAACATTAAATTAAATATTTTACTAAGTTCGCCAATTTCATCATTGCTATCAATATCAATTTTAACTTTAGCCTCTCCAGATTCTGAAATTTCTTTTGCACTTTTAGTTAACTTTACGACGGGAGTTACGATTGTTTTTGCGATTTTACCAGTTACAAAAAATATTAAAATAAAAATAATTAAAGTCGCAAGAATAAAGCTAATATTAATTAAATATAAATTTGCAAATGCTATATCTTTATTAATTTTAATCTCTAATAAAAATCGAAAATTTGGAAAATATTTATTTATAGTAATAATTTTTTGATTAGAAATAAAATATTTATTTGAATTAAGTTTATGATTATTAAACTCTTCTTGGCTAAAAATGGTTATTACATAATTTTTATTTACTACTTTTTGTACCTCTTCTTTTATATTTTCTAGTTTGATTTTTGCAACAATTGCACCTTCAGTATGTCCTGTTCGCTTAAAAACAACAGGTTTAATTAATAAAATTTCTCTCTCAATCTTATCTCCAATAACTTTAGCAACTCCTTTATTTTCATCTTTTAGAGCTTCTTGAACTTCTAAATCAACTTTATAATGAGCTAAATCAATGAGAGAGCTTGAAATGACAGGTTCGCCCATAAAATCAACTAAAATTAAATTTGTAGGAATATTAAAATGATTTTTATAATCACGAAAATAAGGCTTTAAATAAGATTCTCTTCCAGCTGAATCAAATAAACCATTTGAAACAATTGAACTCTTGGAAAGAGTATTTACATCTTGCGATATCGTGCTTAAGATAATATTCAAAGTTTTGGAGCTTAAGTCAAGTTCGTGGTTTAAATTATCTTTTACATTTAAAGTTAAAACATATTTTAATGAAGTGTAAAAAAAAAGAGAAAATATTGTAATTATTATTACAGCTAATAATAAAGCATAAAATTGAATTCGATACTCTATACTTTTTGAGAGCCAATCATTGAGCTTTTTAAACAAAAAAAACATTCTTACTTTTTATTAAACCAAATTGGAATAATAGCATTATCTTTTTTATCATATTTAGATATAAAAACTAATTCTAAGCTTAAAGCTTCGTGATTATTTTTAGAAAATGGTGGTTCATATTTTTTAATAAGTCCATCGTAACTATCGATATTTTCAAGTGCATCTCTAATTTTTTCGCGATTTGTAGAGTTTGCTTCAGTTATTGCTAGTGCTAAAATATGAGTTAAATCGTAAGAGTGGGCAATTCCAACTGGCGAAGGTAATTCTCTTTCACTTTTGACATTAAATATTTTTTTAGCTTCATTCATCACTTTTTGTGCTTTTGTACTATTTTTATCTATAAAAGTGTAAGTTTGCACAAATGAAAAATCAATTTTATGAAGGTCATCTCCTACTAATTCTGGCAAATTCTCACCAGTTACTCCCCAATGTGAAATAATAGGTAATTGTTTTTCTTTAGGCAAACTTGCAACCTCTTGTAGTAAAAATCGTACATCAATTGCATTTCCAACAACTAAAATACTTTTAGCCCCAGCTTCCACAAACTCTTCATATTTATCCATAAAAGTTTCAATATCCCAATTAAACCAAGTAGTTTTAGCTATTTTTAATTCAGGATGTTCTTTTACATAAGTTTCAGCAACTTTTAAATTACTTCTTCCCCAAGCTGTATTAATTAGCAAAAGACCGACTTTATCAGCACCTTTGAACTTTGAATACTCCATCATAGTTGGCATTGCCCAAGAATCTTTTAGCGAAAGTCTAAAAGCATAATTTGGATTGAAATTATTATCAATAATGCTATCAGCTGCACCCCAAACATTGAGCAAAACTATTTTATCTTTGTGTACTTCATCTAAAATTTGAAGTATAGTTGGGCTAAATCTTCCACAAAAAACAGCAACTAAATCTGGAATTTTTGCAAACTCTTTAATATTGTGCAAACTTCTAGCAGGGATTGAGTGGTTAGCCTTTTCTATCAACTTTAAAGGACGACCTCCGAGTAATCCACCTTTTTGATTAATTTCATTGATTGCAATTTGAATTCCAGCACTAATAGCTTCAGCTGAAGTACTATGTAAATAGCCAAATTCTCCATCAAATCCGATAATTATCGGCTCTTTAGTGTCGTTTGCACTTAAATTAAAATTCATAATAAATATGATTATTAAATACTTAATAACATTTTTCATAGGATAAACTTATGACATTGATTTGACAAAATTATTTATTTCATCTTCTCTATCAAAATAAATTTTCAAATCATCGTAAGTATCACCTACAAAGTAAATATGTATCGCGTAAGCTTGTACTTCGCAATGCTCTTGTAATTTAAAACGATATAAATCTTCTTCCACAATTTCGTGCCTTGTCAAATATTTAACAACCACTTTTGTATGAAAATGTGTTATGTTGTCCACATTTATATATTCACTTTTGTGCTTAATAAATTTAGCCATAAAATCATCCTTTAAAATTGTTTTTTTTAATTATACTAAAGAGTGTTTTAATTGCCGTTTATTGATAGCTGAAAGTTCTCTTTTATTCCCTAAAATTTCTAACTCGTACTCTCGCAAAAATGGGGGTAATTTTCTACCACTTACTTTTAAAATATCATTTGCTAGTGTGTTTGCTACAAAATTTGGCTCTTTTTTGCACTCATTTACCAAATAATCAAATAAAAATTCACTTAAGCGATTTAGTGAAATTTGCCAAGTTGATTCAGTTTGCAAATATATCCATTCACTAAAATTATAAAAATTCTCAAAAACTTCGCCATTTTCAAATAAAATAGTTATAGTTTTTTTAAAATTTCCACTATTATAAACCAAATCCCAAAATCTCGCAAACCGTTTCATTTTTTGCATCTGCTTAAAAGAGATTGAACTATTTTGTAAAATTTCATAAGGTGGAGTGTCTAAATAGAGCATTTTATACGTTTCATCGTGTCTAAATAAAGTTGTACCGACAAGTTTTTTAAGTATTCCTATTTGGATTTCAGAGTTTGTAATGGAAGTTAAAAAGTTTAAGTTTTTGGCGAAACTTTCGATAGTTTCGCCAGGAAGTCCTACAATTAAATCCAAATGAAGATGAGCATTTGTATTTTGTAAAAAAGTTAAATTATCTTTAATTTTTGAAATATTTAATTTACGATTAATATTTAATGCGACTTCATAATTTAATGTTTGAATTCCAACTTCAAGTTGAAGTGAAGCTTTAGGAAACATTGCGATTTTATTTTTTATAGTTTCAGGAAAATTATCGGGAATTACTTCAAAATGCAAAAAGTATGGTTCATCTTTTGCTAAAAAAAAGTCAAGTAATTTATTTGCAAAATTTATATTTAAATTAAAAGTTCTATCGATAAATTTAAAACTCCTAACTCCTTTTTGCCAAAGTTTTTCAAACTCAATTAATAATTTTTCTATATCAAAATATTTAACTAACTCATCAATCGAAGATAGACAAAATTCGCATAAATACGGACATCCTCTTGAGCTTTCTACATAAATATATCGATTTTTTATATCAACTTCATTATAAAATTCATAAGGTAAATTTATCTCTTTTAAATTAAGTTTTTTTGCTTTTATGATTTTTTTTTCTATTAAATCATCATTTAAAATGTTTTTACAAAGCTCATAAAATGCAATTTCTCCCTCACCTTGAATAATAAAATCAAATTCAAAATTTAATCTAAAAGGTTCATAACTAACTTCAGGTCCACCTAATATAATTTTAATATTTGGTGCAATTTTTTTGATAATTTTGCTTAACTCACTCACCTCTTTTGCATTCCAAATATAAACTCCAATCCCGATAATTTCGGGCTTTTGCTCGAAAATTAATTCTACAATATCAAATAAATTATCATTTATATTAAACTCTAATATTTTGGCTTTACTTTGAAGTTCTTTTAAATTTGCGAATAAATATCGAAGTCCTAAAGATGAGTGAGTATATTTTGCATTTAGTGTTGTGAGTAAAATTTTATTCATTAAAGTCCCTAACTAAATCCAAAATTATAACATTTTAAACAAAAAATTAAGCCTCATTTAAATATAATCGCAGAAAAATTTTAGGAGAATTTATGGCTAGTATTTCGATGGGTGATTTAAAAAAAGGGCTTAGAATTGAGATTGATGGTACTCCTTATAGAATAACTGAATACCAACACGTAAAACCTGGAAAAGGTGCAGCATTTGTAAGATGTAAAATAAAATCATTATTTAATGGTAAAGTTATTGAAAAAACTTTCCATGCAGGTGATAAGTGTGAAACTCCAAACTTAGAAAATAAAACTATGCAATATCTTTATAATGATGGTGAAGCATACCAATTTATGGACACTACAAACTATGAACAAATAGGATTAAGTGAAGACCAAGTTGGTGATACTAAAAATTGGATTATTGATGGTATGAATGTGGATATTTTATTTCACAATGGTAAAGCAATTTCGCTTGAGCCACCATTGGTAGTTGAGCTAAAAATAGTTGAAACTCCACCAAATTTTAAAGGTGATACTTCAAGTAGTTCTAAAAAACCAGCAACACTTGAAACAGGTGCAGTTGTGCAAGTTCCTTTTCACGTGCTTGAGGGCGATGTGATTAAAGTTAATACAGTTGAGGGCGAGTATCTGGAAAAAGTTAAGTAAATTTTATGTATAATTCAAAAAAATTATAAATCATTAATAAAAGGATAAGTTTTGGCATTGAATGTATATTATGATAAAGATTGCAATAAAGAGTTAATTAAATCTAAAAAAGTGGCAATGATAGGGTTTGGTTCGCAAGGTCACGCACACGCTGAAAATTTAAGAGATAGTGGTGTTGAGGTAATAGTTGGACTTAGAAAAAATGGAAGTAGTTGGAAAAAAGCTGAAGCAAAGGGTTTTAGAGTTTTAGAAGTAGCTGAAGCTACTAAAGAAGCCGATATCGTGGTTATTTTACTTCCTGATGAAAATCAATCTGAAATTTATAATAAAGAGATTGCACCAAATCTTAAAGATGGCTCTACTATCTCTTTTGGACACGGTTTTAATATTCACTATGGAAGAATTGTTCCAGCTAAAAATATCAATGTAATGATGGTAGCTCCAAAAGCCCCAGGTCACACTGTTAGAAGTGAATTTGTAAAAGGTGGAGGAATTCCTGATTTAGTCGCAATTCATCAAGACCCAAGCGGTAATACTAGAGAGTTAGCACTAAGTTATGCTTCAGCAATTGGTGGTGGAAGAACTGGAATTATTGAAACAAACTTTAAAGATGAGACTGAAACTGATTTATTTGGCGAACAAGCAGTTTTATGTGGTGGAGTTTCAGCTTTAATTCAAGCTGGATTTGAAACTTTAACTGAAGCTGGTTATCCTGAAGAAATGGCATATTTTGAGTGTTTACACGAAATGAAATTAATTGTTGATTTGATATTTGAAGGTGGTATTGCTGATATGCGATATTCTATCTCAAATACGGCTGAATATGGCGATATGGTAAGTGGTCCTAGAGTAATTAATGCTGAATCTAAAAAAGCAATGAAAGAAGTTTTAAAAGAGATTCAAAATGGAAAATTTGCAAAAGATTTTATACTTGAGGGACAAACTGGTTATCCTAGAATGAATGCTGAACGAAGAAATTTATCAAATCATCCAATTGAGCAAACTGGAAGAAGATTAAGAGAAATGATGCCGTGGATTAAGGCTAATAAAATAGTTAATCAAGATAAAAATTAAGGTTAAAAATGGGTGAAGTAATTACCATAACTTCTGGTAAAGGTGGAGTTGGCAAATCAACAACAACGGCAAATTTAGCCGTTGGATTGGCTGAAAATGGTAAAAAAGTTGTAGCGGTTGATTTTGATATTGGGCTTAGAAATCTTGATATGATTTTGGGGCTTGAGAGAAGAATTGTTTATGATGTAGTTGATGTTATGGAGGGGGTTTGTAATTTAAGCCAAGCTCTAATTCACGATAAACGCTCAAAAAATCTTTATTTTTTACCAGCTTCACAAACAAAAGATAAAAATGTACTTGATAAAGCTAAAGTTAAAGATTTAGTTGAAAAGCTAAAAGAAGAGTTTGATTTTGTGCTTCTTGACTCTCCTGCTGGAATTGAGGGTGGTTTTGAGCATTCTATATTTTTGGCTGATAGGGCTTTGATTATCGCTACTCCAGAAGTAAGTGCTGTGCGAGATGCTGACCGAGTTATTGGAATAATTGATGCAAAAAGTGAAAAAGCTAAAAATGGTGGCGAAGTAATTAAACATATAATTATAAATAGAATTAAAAAAGATTTAGTAGATAGAGGTGAAATGCTAAGTACTGAAGATGTACTCGATATTTTAGCACTTCCTTTAATTGGATTAGTTCCTGAAGATGAGAAAGTTGTAAGTTCAACTAATGCGGGTGAGCCTGTATTTTATGATAAAAATTCACTCTCTGGTGAAGCTTTTAGACGAATAGCAAAAAGAATTTTAGGTCAAGAAGTTGAGTATATGGATTTAAGCAAAAAAAGTGGATTTGTGGAGTTACTTAAGAGGTTATTTAAGCGATGAGTTCTTTATTTGATAGGATTTTTGGAACTTCAAAAGGTAGTGCTGATGTTGCAAAAGATAGGTTAAAAATTGTTTTAGCACACGAGAGAGTTAGCTCAAATTATCCATTTATGGAAGACCTTAAAGAGGAAATTTTGCAAGTTATTAAAAAATATATAAAAGTTAAAGATATTAATATTAAAACTGAAAGAAATCAAAGTATAGATATGCTTGAAGTTGAAGTCTTGTTAGATGAAAAAGCCCCTTAATACAACTAAAAAAAATCTTAGATTTTTTGCTTCATTAATTTTGATTATTATATCTATAATAACTATTGCAATGGGTTTTTATTTGATAGATAATGAGTATAATCACCATAATAATGAAATTAATTTATCTTTGATTAATAGCGATGTTGAGCCTAAAAATTCAGTTTTAGATTTAATTGATTATCATAAATATGATGAATTTTTAATTCACGAAGATGATAATAAAAGTGAAAAAATAGTTAAAATCGAAGATGATTTTAATGAAACTTTTACACCTATAAAAATATTAGATTATGAAGAAAATATTAGTGAACCTATTAAAGAGCTTAATGTTACTTTAAAAGATAAAAAAGATATTAAAAGTTCTAAAAAACCGAGGTTAGTTATTATTATCGATGATGTTTCATTTTCACATCAAGTAAGTGACATTAAAAAGTTGAAATTAGATATAACTATGTCATTTTTGCCTCCAAATAGAATTCATCCTGCCAGTGTTTATTTAGCTAGAACTATTGATGATTATATGGTGCATTTACCACTTGAAGCACTAAAATATCCAAAAGAGGAAGAGCATACACTAAATATAAATGATAGCGAAGAGGTAATAGAAGCTAGAATAAAGAAAATTAGAGAGTGGTTTCCAAAAGCAAGATATATAAATAATCACACTGGAAGTAAGTTTACTTCCGACAAAGAGGCACTTCGTAAGTTGTATAAAGTTTTGAAAAAATATGATTTTGTATTTATAGACAGTAAAACTACACCTGAAAGTAAAGTTAAATATGTAGCAAAAGAGTTTAATTTAGAGTATATTAAAAGAGATATATTTTTGGATAATGTGGCTGATATTGGTTATATTAAAGAGCAATTAAGAAAAGCCGTTAATAGGGCAAAACAAAAAGGTACTACAATTGTTATTTGTCATCCAAGAAAAGATACAATTAAGGCACTTGCTAATTCGCACGATATTTTAAAAGATGTGGAAGTTGTAAATATCAATAAATTAAATTTTTAATTTTATGAATTTACTTATTTTCTGCAATCATTTTAGTAGCAAACTCTAATGCCTCTTTTGTAATTTTATCCCCACTTATCATTCTTGCAATTTCACTTACTCTATCTTTTTCTAAAACTTCTCTAACAAAGCTTTGATTATCGATTTTTTCTACTAAAAAGTGTTGATGTGCTGTGCTTGTAAGTTGGGGTTGATGTGAAATTGAAAAAATTTGATAACTATTTGATAATAAGCTTAAAACTTTACCTATACTTTGCGACTCTTTTCCACTTAAATTTGCATCAATTTCATCCAAAATTAAAATTCCACCCTCATTTTGAGAAAATTCAACTTTTGTAGCTAAAAGTGAAAGTCTTAATCGATTAAATTCACCTAAACTTATATGTGAAATTTCAACACTATTTAGCGAAATTTCAGCTTTATCAATTCCAAATTTAGACAAAGTTGTCTCTTTTAACGCAAGTTTTACACCTTTTAAGTGAAGTATTTGCAAGTAATAATTTAATCTTTCCTCTATCAACGGCAAATGTTTTAATCTTATCTCTTTAATTTTTTTAGCTTTTAAATTTAACTCTATTTCAAGTTTTTCTACTTTAATTTCCAATCCCTGACGATTTTCTTCTAAATTTTCATATTTTTTTAACTCTTCAATTTTTTCATTTTTATAATTTATAGCCTCTTCAATTGAGCCATATTTTCGCTTCAAATTTGAAAGTTCTTCAAGTCTATTTAAAAGTTTTTCAATGTTAATCGTATCAAGTTCATTTAACTTATCGTGAATAAATTCAAATTGATTTCTAAGCTCATTCATAGCATCATCAAAAAAATTACTATCAATTTCAGCCAAAGATAACACTTCATCCACAACTCTTTCAAACTCAAAGATGCCTCTTGCTTTTGCTAAATTCTCTTCTATTTTTTCTCTTTTTGAGAGAGTTTTCTTATTTTCTAATAACTCTTCATACTCATCTATTTTCGGGTTTATCTCCTCTATTTTTGCAATTTCATATTCTAAAAAATCTTTTAATTCTATTAGTTCTTTATAATTTGATAAAATTTTATTTAAATCTCTTTTTAAAATTTGAAACTTTTCAAACTCTTTTTTAAACTCTTCTTGCAATTTTTTGTAACTTTCATCTTTTATTGATAAATCTATTAAATTTAAAATACTTTCATTTTCAAAATCACTCAAATCTCTTAAATTTAAAAATTTTATAAAATTCAAAGAGATAGTTTTAACTCTATTTCTTGAAGTTGTTTGATTATTTATAAAAAATCTTACTTTATCTTTTCTTATATTTTTAAATACAATTGGCTCATCTTTTTCAACTTCAAACTCTTCAAAATTAAAATTTATATTTAAACTAACTTCAGAGATTTTTGCTTGAGATTCTTTTAAACCAAAAGTGCTTAAAAGTCCATCCATTAAAACACTTTTACCAGCTCCACTAGCTCCTGTAAATACGATTAAACCTCGCTTGAAATTTAATTCAACTTCGCTAAAACTTAAATGTTCTTTTAAGTATAATCTTTCAATCAATTCCATAACCTTGGTTGTTTTAAATAGATAAAATTATAACATCAAAACTATAAAATTATGTTATAGTGTTATTTTTTAATCTGGAGTAGCTAATGATTTTAAATCCATCTCAACAACAAATTTATGATGAAATGAAAATAGCAGAAAAAGTAGCAATTTTTTTAATGCAACTTGGAGAAGATATAACAGCTACAATTTTCGCTTATATGGATGTGGATACGATTACAGAAATTTCAAAATATATAGCAGGAGCTAGAGGAATTGATAGAGCAATAGGGGGAGCGATACTTGAAGAGTTTTATGCGATTTTTCAATCAAATCAATTTATTGTTGCTGGTGGACTTGAACAAGCAAAAGAAATTTTATATAAAGTACTAGGACCAGAAGAGGCTAAAAAAATCATAGATAGGCTTTCTCGTTCACTTCAGCATGACGATAATTTTAGTTATATTTCAAAAGTTAAGCCTCAACAATTAGCTGATTTTATTGTGAATGAACATCCGCAAACTATCGCACTTATTTTGGCACATATGGATGCAACAAATGCGGCTGAAACACTAAGTCATTTTTCAGGTGACCTTAGGGCTGAAGTTTCGATTAGAATGGCAAATTTAAGCGATATTTCACCAACGATTATTAATAAAGTTTCTAAAACACTTGAAAATAAACTTGAAGCTTTAACTAGCTACAAAACTGAAGTTGGTGGACCTCGTGCGGTTGCTGAAATATTTAATAGACTTGGTCAAAAAGCAGCGAAAGCGACTTTAACTTATATCGAACAAATTGACGATAAACTGGCAAATGAGATAAAAGATATGATGTTTACATTTGAAGATATAGTTAAACTTGATAATAATGCAATTAGAGAAGTATTAAAAGTTGCTGATAAAAAAGATTTAACTTTAGCACTTAAAAGCTCAAACGAAGAGTTAAAGCAGAAATTTTTAGGAAATATGTCTCAAAGAGCAGCTGAAACGTTCATCGAAGAAATGCAATTTTTGGGAGCAGTAAAAGTAAAAGATGTTGAAGCTTCACAAAGAAAAGTAGTTGAGTCAGTTCAAAGATTAATGGATGAGGGAGTTATTCAACTTGGCGAAGCTGAAGAAGTTGTGGAATAGAAAATTAAGTTTATTTATTTTTCTCTTTAAAAACAACTTAAAGTAATTTTTTGTACAATATAAGCATAAATTTAAATTAAAAAGGGATATTTTATGAAAAAAGTTGTTACAACATTTTTGTTGGGAAGTAGCTTAAGCTTGTTGGTTGCAGGGCAAGTTTATACAAAGCAAGATAGGATTAATGATATGCATTCAATGGCACAAGCTATGATAGATATCCAAACTGGATTTTTCTTTAATAATGCTGATGTTGTGGCTGAAGGTGTTTTTAAATTAACTGATACTGTTACAAAAGTTAAACCTCCTTTAGAAAAAAATGAGGAGGAAGACCCAATGACGCGTTATTTAAATGAAAAAGTTAAAGTTACTAATAAAATGGTAAAAGATATTAATAAAAAAGCTTATATTATTTTAGAGCGATTTAAAGAGGGTGATACAGCACAAGCTACTCAAGCATATACAAAAATTATGAAAACTTGTATGGAATGTCATGCTCAAATTAGACATTGGTAATTAAATGAAATACTTTGTTTTACTTATTTTGGTTTTTGCAGAGTTAGTTTTTGCAAAAGAGTTAGATATCGTAGGCACAGTTATTTCAACCAATCAAAAAATGGTTGGTGCTAGATATATGGGATATGTAAAAGAGGTTTATTTTGATGTTGGAGATAAAGTAAAAAGAGAAGATGTTCTTTTTGAACTTGAATCTGCTGAATTTGATATAATGAAAAATCAAGCTGATTTGGGACTTGAACAAATTAGATTGATGGTTGATATGTATGAGACTAGGCTAGATAGTATAAAAAGAGATAAAAAAAGATTAGAAGGTAAAAGTGGTATGGGTGTAGAGTATGAGGATTTACAAATGACGGCAGATAATATTTCTGCTGGAATTGCTTCAGCTCAAGTGCTTTTAGAAAATGCTACAAAAAAAGTTAAACAAGTTGCTACTGTAATGGATTATCTTGAGGTAAAAGCTCCAAATGATGGAATTATAGTTGATAAAAGAGTTCAAGTTGGGGATTTAATAGTTCCAGGTATGCTAACTATGATTTTAGTTGATTTAAATACTTTGGAGATAGAAGCAGAAGTTGCCGAATCTGACCTTTTTTATATCAGAACAAAACAAAAAGTTGATATTAGCATTCCATCTTTAAAATACACAACGGAAGGTATTATTAAATCTATTGTTCCAAGTGCAAACCCTATGGCACACACTTTCAAAATTCGTATCTCTTTTAAAAATACAATAAATATTATTTTCCCTGGAATGTATGCTAAGATAAAAATAATCGTAGACGATATCGAAAAATA
>DZAZ01000106.1 GCA_022729755.1 Helicobacter cetorum
ATGAAAAAGTTGAGGTGCTTTAGGTTTTTTTTGAGTGATAATTGTAGTTTTCATTTTTTTAAAAAACAGATTTAAATCCTATTTTTCGGTTATAATTGTCTATCAACTGAAAATAGGGAACTCACTTGAAAAAAGCCATTTATAAACTAACGAATCAAAATACCATTATTATAAGTCAAACGGATGGGTATTGTGAAATACTTCTTAATGGTGACTATAAAACGGTTTCTGTCAATGATATGGTTGAGTGACCAACTTTTGAAACCTGATTTATCAATAAATCTCAATGCAAGTAAAGGAAAATTATGTATTTATCAAATATAAAACTATGGAATTTTAGAAAGTATGGTACAAATATAGAATATCTTGATAAGATAGAAACACCTGACTTGGATTTAACTTTAAATAAGGGATTAAATGTTCTTATTGGTTCAAATGACTCTGGTAAAACAGCAATAATTGATGCTATTAAATTGGTATTAAAAACACATAGTTATGAATTCATTCGACCTACACAAGAAGATTTTTTTGCTGAAACAACAAGATTTAGAATTGAGATGATATTTAAAGACTTTAATGCTCATGAAGCTTCAAATTTTATTGAATGGATTGGACATGATGAAGATAATAATATGTTTCTTAAAGTTATGTATGATGTTTCAAGAAATAATTTTCAAGTCTTTCCGACAGATGTAAAGGCAGGTACTGATGAAAATGGAACTTCATTAGTTGCTGATGCTAGAGAAAAATTGAATGTTACTTATTTGAAACCATTAAGAGATGTAAGTAGTGAGATGGTTGCAAAGAAAGGTTCTAGAATATCACAAATACTTATGGGAGATGAGGCGTTTAAAGGTAGAGAAGAACATGATTTAATTAATATTTTTAATGATTTTAATACAAGTATTGAAAAATATTTTGAAGGTATGAGCCTTGAGAATACTCCTCTTACTGATACACTAGGAAGTGCTTTAAAAGATAAAATTGATGATTATGTTAGAAGCTTCTATGATATTAATAAAGAGAGTAGTTTTAGTGTGTATGAAGGAAAGTTAAAAGATATTCTTGAAAAAATATCATTATATATTAAGGATGAAAAAAACTTAGGACTAGGTACACTTAATCGTCTTTTTATGGCAAGTGAACTAATACATCTAAATAGGGTTAATTATCATGGATTAAACTTAGCACTTATTGAAGAGTTAGAAGCACATTTACATCCACAAGCTCAAATGCAAGTTGTAGAAAAACTACAAGAAGAGACAAATAAACAACTTATATTAACAACACATAGTCCTAGTTTAGCTTCAAAAGTAAAATTGGAAAATTTAATTATTTGTAATAACTCCAAAGCTTATCCTATGAGACAGGAGTGTACAAAACTAGTTAAAGGTGATTACTATTTTTTAGAAAGATTTTTAGACTCAACTCAAGCAAATTTATTTTTTGCCAATGGTGTAATACTTGTTGAGGGAGATGCTGAAAATATTTTAATACCTAGATTGGCTAAACTTATAAATAGAGATTTGTCGAAATATGGAACATCTATAGTGAGTGTAGGAGGCGTTGCATTTTTAAGATATGCAAACATTTTTTTAAGAGAAATAGAACCTCAAATAAGTATGCCAGTTTCAGTAATAACTGATGTTGATGTTAAACCAATTGAATGTAAACCTACTGAAAAAGTGGATGGAGTAGCAGTTGAAATAGCAAGTGATGACTTAGAGGCTCAAAGAGTAGAAACAATTATTGAGAAAGAGTCGAAGTATCCTTTACCTGTTAAATCTTTTATAGCTCCATATTGGACTTTAGAATATACTATTGCTTTAAGTTGTTTATCAAAATTATTCAGTCAAGCTGTATATATTAGCTGGAAAAGTAAAGGTCGTGATTATGTTTATACAGATGATGAGAAAAGGCAATATATTGTAGAGGCAAATAATGAATATGATATGTGGTTAGCAGATGGCAAAAGTATTGAAATAATCGCATTTGAAATTTATAACAATAGATTAGACAAAAGTAGTAATAAGCTATCTAAGGCAGTTGTAGCACAAATATTTTCACAACTATTGGATGAAACGGACTTAACTTTTTACAATATAGAAAGTGATGATAAATTAAAATATTTAATTGATGCTATAAATTATGCAACTGGTAATTGATTATGGTAGAAATCACAAATAGTGATATAGAAAAAGTCGAACAAAAATTTGGATTAACTTTTGATGATGAGAGCAGAGAGTTTATTAAGTGTTTAGAATCCAAAGATATTCAAGCGTGTCCAGGAGCAGGTAAGACTACCTCCTTGGTTGCTAAATTAGACATTTTATCTAACTATATGCCATTTGAAAATAACAGTGGTATCTTAGTATTGACACATACTAATGTCGCTGTTGATGAAATCAAAAAGAAACTTGGGTTAAATGTGCAAAAGGTATTGGGATATCCAAATCATGTTGGAACATTTCAGTCTTTTGTGAATAAGTATCTTGCTATGCCAATGTATATTAAAGATTATGGAAAGAAATTTGAGAGGATAGATGATGATGTTTTTGTAGATTCTTTTTTTAATAGACTTTCTAATAATACTCAATATGGATTAAAAGAGAAATTTAAACAACATTCAGTTTTAGAAGTTGAAAAAATTAATAATGTAAAGAAGTTTTTAAAGAGTTTTTATATTGATACAAGTGGGTTATTAAAAAATTTTGATGGGAAAAGTTTTCCTTATAAACACACTCCACCTTCAAAAACTTATATACAGTTAAAAACTCTTAAAGAAAAATTACTTACAGAAGGATTGTTGACTTTTTCCGATACTTATTTCTTTGCATTAAAATATCTCAATTCTTATCCTAAAATAATTGAAGTTTTTCAAAAAAGATTTAAATATGTTTTTATAGATGAGGTACAAGATAGTAGTGATAGACAATTTAAAATAGTTAATAAACTTTTTAGTGAAAACTCAATTGTTCAGAAAATTGGAGATAATAATCAAGCAATTTTTAACTTTTTAGGAGAGGAGAGTAAAGGGTGGGATATTGATAAAAAGCATATTGAAATAAAAAATACAAAGAGGTTGTCTTCACTTATTTCTAGTCAAGTTAAAAAAGTTGCAATTGAACCACAAGAGTTAACTGGGAATGAAACTATTGAGATTCAACCGACAATTATATTATTTGATAATGCAGAAGATGTTCTTTCCAAATTTGGAGCATTAATTATTGAAAATGGATTACATTTACATGAAAGTAAGTCTTTTAAAGCTATTGGTGCTATAGCTAAACAAAATGATAAATATGACACCATATTGGATTATTTTCCTGAATACCAACGTAATATTACTCATCAATTAGGTGATACATTAGTTGAAAAGTTAAATAATGTAGAGACTCATAGTTTTCAATTGAAAGATTATAAAGATATTGTTTTGGATATTTTAAAAAGTTACTTAAATGAAAAAAATATTCTACATGAAAATAAGAAAATTACAAAACATAAGATATTGTCTCTTTTGAAAGCAGAGAATGAAGATATTTATGATGAGTTTAAATTAGAGTTATTTCATACTTCAGAAAAGTTACGTTCTGGAGAGTGTATTCAAGATGAAATAAGAGAGTTATTAGAAAGTTTTCTTGAAATAAAGGGTGAATCTATAGATAACAATATGTTAGATGAGGTAATTAAAACTTATCAAATTCAATCAGAATATAAATCAAAGCAGAATATATATACTCATAAAGAAGATGATATAAGCTTGGATATTAATATTTCTACTATTCATAAAGTTAAAGGTGAAACACATACTGCAACTCTTGTTTTGGAGACTTTTAAAGATTCATATGATTTATATCATCTTCTTAAACTTCTACAAGGTAGACGATTTAAAGGAGCTAATCAGAATAAAAAGAGATTAATTTATGTTGCAATGTCAAGACCAACGCATTTTTTATGTCTAGCTATGCATAAAGAGCAGATAAAAGACTTGGATAAGGATGTTAAAGCTTTAAAGGAAAATGGATTTAGCGTGATTTTCTGATAATCTGCTACATTCCAAACAAAATCAAATAACAAATATGAAGATTATAAAA
>DZAZ01000107.1 GCA_022729755.1 Helicobacter cetorum
GTATTTGGAGATTCAATTGTTACATTTCCATCTCCTGCATCTTCAACAGTTATAGGTTTATCAATTATAAATTGACCTCTATATGTTCCAGCTTTTATTTTGATTGTATCTCCATCTGATGCAGTGTTTATTGCTTCTTTTAGGTTAAATCCATCTATCGTATCATTATCATCATCATAAGTAGTTTTATCTACATAAATAATATTAGATGTTACATTTACATCAGCATTTGAAGATGTCGCTCCATCTAATAAGCTAAATCGTATAATAGCATTACCATAAGGTGTATCATTTCGATACTCTATATTTCTAATTACATCTTGAACTAAAGCAGTAGTTGCTATTGTTTGTGAGCTATTAAAATTAACTGTTAATAATCCAAATGTATTTGTAAAAGTTGCAAATGTATTGCCATTTTGTTGTAAGTTTGAACCAGAAATAGTAAAGTTTGAATTTGTAGTATTAAAGCTAAAAATATCCTGACTTATATTTCCATCTTTTCTACTAACACTAAGAGTTGCTCCACTCCAATCACCATTACCACTATTTAAAGCACTAAATTCTGTATCAGAAATAGTTGCATTTTTTTCATCATCAAGAATTATATTATTTCCAACTCCAGCCCAAACTCTACTTTCACCATTTAAAGAGTTTAATAATGGAGTTGCATTTGGATTTGCTAATGTGCTAACATCCACTTTTGATACATTTCCATCGCTCATAAGATTTGGTGTAGCTTCATCATCTTGCCCAACTACATAAATATCATAAGCAGTAGATGCACTCAATCCTGAAATAGTAAAATTTCCATCAAATCCTGCTCCACTTGTTGCACTGTTTCCGCTTGTTACGATTGTGCCACCTGTATAGTTTATTCCTGCTTTTACCTCTGCTGATGTTGGAGCAGTTGAGCCATCAGCTACTACGATATAGTAAATTGTTCCATTTTCATCTAAACTTGTATTTAGATTTAGTGATGTTTGAGCTACATTTGTAGTTGTTGGAGCTATGTCAAATATTGGTGCTGTAGTGTCTGAAGCTGGTGTATCATCATAAGAAGCTAAAAAGTTATAAAGACTTGTTCCATCATCATAAGTAAAATTATTAACATGAGTTATAACTAATTTATCAATAGAAACTCCATTTACACCAAATGAGTATGTTTCTGCTCCATTCATAAAACCATCAGCATTAAACACCTTATTAGTATCAGAATAAACTTCAACACCATCTTTATAACCTAAAATAGATAGTGTTTCATTGTCTAGACCTGTAATTACTTCGAATGATTTTATGGTAAAATCCTTACCATCCGTTGCATAAACGACAAATTGCTCACCAGCACCCGTACCGTGATTATTACCGCCACCATCTCCAAACAGTAGTTCGGCATCTTGCACACCAGATGCACCACTAGCAAAAAAATTTTCGTTAAGTCGTGCTGGAGTAGCAGTTGCATTTCCTTCACCATCTCCAATACTCCAATTCCAAGTATAACCAGCCAAAGTTTTAGAAGTTGATGCTCCAATATAACCATCAACAATTGCTAATGTTTCATGAAATTGATTTAAACTATTTTGATTAAATGCTATTTTTGTCTGAATATTTCCAACACTACTCTCCAATAGCCAGTCTCCACCAAGTTTAGCATTTCCAGTTAAGTTTGTAGAAGCTCCAATGTCTGCACTTGTCAAATTAGCTAAAAAGTTTATAAACTCTTCTCCTTTTTGCCCACTTGCTACATTACAACCATAAAGCAAAATATCTCCATTTTCTTTTAGAGATGTTTTGATTATATTTAATTCATGAGCATATTTGTTTAGATTTGTAGAGTTTATATTACTATTTCCAATAAGTAGTTCTCCACTATTTCCATGAGATATAATATGAATTGCTTCTATATTTTTTTCTTTTTTTAAAATATTTGATATTTGAATTAAGCCATCTTGAGATTTATCAAGTAAATAATACGATTTGTTTAACTCCTTTATTATGCTATGATAATCATTTATACTTTTATCTATAAAAATAATTTCTTTTGCACTCAAATTTCCAATTAATAGTGATGAAGCCATAAAAGATAGTAACACCTTTTTGCCAAATAAACTTTTTTCCAACATATTACAACCTTTTATATATTATTATTTACAGATTCTATTAAATATAATATTTGTAATTTGTTACTTCTCACTTAGAAAATATATAAAAAAAATTAGAAAATAGATAATTATTATATTTATTGAATAATATTTAAATTTTAATAGGATAGTATCAATTAAAAGTTATATAGGAAACTTGTATGAATATTTATAGATTTACGAATGAAGAGTTAGAAACGATTTTTATTACAAATAAATTATATTCAAAAGGCATTGAAAATGGGATTGATAAAAGTGTAATAATTGATAAAATAGGTAATATGTTAGTCTATATTGAAGATTTTGGAAATATATTAATTTTAAAAAGGAAATGTAGTGTAATACAAAATATTGAAATTAACTTCATTGGAGATGGTTGTTATCTATCTTGTCTTTATGTAAAAAATTCATCAAAACCAATGTTACATGTTATTAATAATAATTTTGAAACAAATATTACTTTTAATAATAGAATTTCTCTTTTTAGTGGATATTTTGGTAGAAATGGAAATGGTAAAATTATTATAAATGAAAATACAACTTTTGAAACTATTCAAATTATAATAAAACAGTCTCTAATCAAACAGATAGCAGAAATTGATGGTAAGCATTCTAAACTATTTGAACTTGAGTATCAACAAAAATTAGATAAATCTATACTTTTGGATAATATATATTCACCAACTGCCATTTTGATTATTGAACAAATTTTAAATACAAAATATGCAGGACAACTTAAAGCAAAATATATAGAGATAAAAACTATTGAATTAATGCTTCATCTTATGAATTTATCTATTAGTAATATTAAATGTGATACAAAAAATAGTATTGCAGAAAGAGCTATGATTTATATTGAAAATAGTTATAATAAAAATATCAAAATTGAAGATATAGCTAAACATTTAATGGTAAGTAAGGCAAATTTAAAGTTAAAATTTAGAGAAAAATTTAATATAAATATTACTGATATGATAAATAAACTTAGAATGATGGAAGTTCAAAAACTAATTGAACTTGGATATACATTTGCTGAAATTGCTGACTTACTCCAGTATAAAAATCAAACAAATTTAAAAAATAGATATTTTGAATGGTGTAAAAAAAATATTTAGATATTAAAAATCAAAAGCTATATAAGGAATTCATATGAGCATTTATATATTATCAAAAGATGATATTGAATTTAATCTATTCTCAAACATTGCATATTCTAAAGGTATTGATAATAAAATTGAAAAAATCATTAATAGCAATTTTTGTGATACAAAAGTTTATGCTGAAGATTTAGGAAATGTAATAATTATAAAACGATATATTAAACCATTATATGATTTTGAAATAAATTTTTTTGGTGATGGTTGTTATCTAAATTGTATATATATGAGACAATCAACAACAAAACTATTTCATAAAGTAAAAGAGCTAAAAGAGTTTGACTTTAAAACAAAAGATAAATTTTCTCTATTTACAGGACACTTTCATAGAAGTATGAGTAGCAAAGTATTGTTTCAAAGTAATAATTGTTATGAAATTATTCATATAATTGTCAAAAAACCGTTAATAAAACAGATGGCAGAAATTGATGGTAAGCATTCCAAACTATTTGAACTTGAATATCAAGGAAAATGCGATATTTCAATTTTATTAAATGAAATCTATTCACCAACTGCTATTTTGATTATTGAACAAATATTGAATTGTAAATATCAAGGACAATTAAGAGCTAAATATATTGAGATGAAAAGTATCGAATTAATACTTCACTTAATGAGTTTGTCTTTTAGTAATATTAAATATGAAACTAAAAACACTATTGCAGAAAGAGCAATGATTTATATTGAAAATAGTTATAATAAAAATATCAAAATTGAAGATATAGCAAAACATTTAATGGTAAGTAAGGCAAATTTAAAGTTAAAATTTAGAGAAAAATTTA
>DZAZ01000108.1 GCA_022729755.1 Helicobacter cetorum
TTCTTTTAAATCAAATGATTTTTTGATTTTTTCTTCTATTTGAGTTTGGATTGAAATATCAATTATTGGGATAATAATATTTAAAAATTCATCTTTATTTATAGCTGTTAAAATTGTTCCTGAACAATTTTGTTTTAAAATTTGTTGAAAAATTTGATTTTTAAAAAGCACAAGCAATGTTTCAGAGTTTATTTTTTCAGAATCCAAAACATAAAATCCTGTCGAACAAAGCAAATTATCAAACTCTTTTGTAACAAGTGCTATTTTTTCTAAAGAGCCTTCAATAGATGAAACAATGACATCATTTTCTTTTATAACTCTTCTTGCACGACTTGGTAAATCTTGCCCCATCTCATAGGTAAAGCCTGTAATATCCCCAGTATTTCCAATATTTGATAGCTCTACATATTGATAATATTGATTTTCTTTTGGATTGTGGTTTGTATCTTTAAGATTACAAACTATTTGAAGTGGTTCAAATCCACCCTTATAGCTTTTTATCTTATCTATTATCTCCTCATATTTTGGCTGATAATATTCACTATCAAGCCGTCCAGTCGTTCCAAAACTTCCACTAAAAGATTTAATTGCGATATTTTCATTTGATGGTTTGAAGTCGATTAAATCAAGCTCTTTGAGTAGTAACTCTTCGGCTTGTTTGTAAAGTATTTTACTCTCTTCTAATTTTTGATAGGACATTACAACAATATTTTCTGTTTTGAGTTGAAAATTGTTTGAGAAAACTGGAACTTGTACTCTTCCAATCTCTTCACAATTTAAATTAACTTGCTCTGTTTGTCTTGACAAGTAATAAAGATACTGTTTTCCGTATTTTGAATTTAGATATATATTTATAAAATCAGAATTTACCTTTTGTGAATTTACTCTAATTAATGCTATGTTCTGATTTATATTAGCTGGTAGAATTTCTTTTGTAATTTTTGATGCTCGTCCAACAATTTCTTGTGTTGCACCAATTATTGTAACGATTACATCATTTTCCTTTAATTGAGTTTTTTTGATGTCATTATTGCCCTTTTCAGATAAATAATGGTCAAAATTAGGAGTAATATGATTATCTCTTAGATTATTTGTTTTTATAAATTTAATATCTCCACCATAAAAACTTTCATTTTTCATTGAAGGAGTATGTCCTGTTGAAATCGTTTGAGAAACTAAATCAGATAAGCTTACGGTATGATGTTTTTCAAATAAATTCTTTAAGAGTAAATATTTATGTTGATAATGCTCGGAGTCCAATCTAAAAATATTTTCTTTATTCGCCTTACTCAATTTCAATTCTACAGCTTCCAGCCCATCCAATAAAGCTTTATATTTCGCTTCATCAAATGGGCTATCTAAAAAAAACTTAGATTCTCTTTTTTGCAAAACTCAATAAAAGCCTCTGCGATTCCATCTTGTGTAAGTTCATCGTGATTAAATAAATCGTGATTTACGATTAAATGTCCGTGAGTGTCAAGCTTATTTGTGCCATCTGGATTTTTTACATAAATTTTTTCACCTGAATTATCTTTGCTAGGCTCATTCATAGTCGCAAAAAAGATATTATAATCTTCAACTTTTGGACAAAGTTTGTCGTCCCATTTTTGCACAAACAAAACAGATGTTTTTGTGCCTGTATGAGGTTTAAATACATTTCCGTGAAGTCCTACAACTGCCAAAATTCGACATTTGTGAGCTATAAAATCTCTTACGAATTTATCGCTTGAGTTATTAAATCTACCTTGAGGCAAAACAACTGCCATTCTGCCACCACTTTTTAGCATATCAAGATTTCGTTCAATAAACAAAATATCTCTTCCTACTTTGTTTTGCCATTTACCACTACTATTTTTACCAAGTTCATACTTAGCCAAAATTCGGCTCTCTTTTATATCTCCAGCAAAAGGAGGATTTGCAAGTAAAACATCAAATTCATACTCTTTATTTGAGTTTTTATCTTTTCGCAATTTTTTTAATCGTCTCCAACCCTCAAAATAGTTCTCTTGCCAATCTTCATCTTTTGTATTTTCGTCCCATCTCTCATAATCAAGTGAATTGAGATTTAAAACATTTGTATGTCCATCACCTGCGATAATATTTAACATTCTCGCAACTCTTACACTTTTTTCATCAAAATCAATCCCAAAAACTTTCTCTTTTACATAATCCAAAGCTCTATCGTGTTTTTTTTCTGCTGTGAATAGATGACTCTCTTTTATTCCTAAATCTTGATAAATTTGTTTCCAAACATAAAAAACTGTGTGAATAGGAAAACCACAACTTCCACTTGCACTATCTATCATATATTCAGATTCTTTTGGATTTAGCATTTTTACTGCCATATCAATTACATATCTTGGAGTAAAATATTGTCCTTTTTCGCCTTTTGCTGTTTTATTCACCAAATATTCAAAAGCATCATCAATTACATCAAGATTTGAATTAAAAAGTTTTACATCTTGAAGCGAACTTACACAAACGGCTAAGTGTGAAGCTGTAAGTCTGATTTTTTCATCATTACCAAAAACTCCGCCCCACTCTTTTTTTGCTTTTGTAAAAATATTCTCTATTTTCTCTTTTAACTCGCTATCACTCTCACCATAATTTCTAAATTCAAGATTTTTTGTTTTGCCTCTTGTATTTTGAAGCTCATCGAAAAGTTTTATAAATACAAGTTTAAAAACCTCTTCAAAAACATCAACTCCAGCATTTGCCAAAACTTCATCTTCCATATCCAAAACAATATTTTTTAAACTTCGTCTTTGAGTTGTCAAAATATCTTTTTTGATTAAATCCTCTATATTAAACTCTTCATTCAAAACATCTTTTAGGCTCTGATTTGAGTTTGGAATATCTGTTATTGGCTCAAAATAGTTTGGGTCTTTTCGGTGATAATAGACTATCTCTTTTCCATTACTCCAAATAGCAATAGTAGCTCCTGTGGAATTGCAATAACTTTTTAATTGCTCTTTTCCATCTTTTAATTTTGGCTTTTTAACTTCAATAATTATATATGGAACTGTTGGTTGGATTTTATCCATAATTACAATATCAGCTCTTTTGACTTCTCGCCCAAAATGGACTGAAAACTCAACTTGCATTCGTGAATATGGATAGTTATAATCTCTGTTTAACTTCATCAAATATAGCTGTCTTACTATCTCTTCTGGAGTTAGTTTTATCTCTTTATTTCGCACTAAACATTTTACAAAATAACTATTTTTACCTTTTTGCTCTTTTGTAATTATACTTTTTTCAAACTCTTCTAAAAAATTAGCAAATAAATCTAACTTATAATCACTATCTTTTAATATTTCACTCAACATATATTTTCCTTTTTTATTTTATTTCAAATCTCCTCACAAAATACCATCTCCCAACCACAAAAAATAACAATAACTTTGATAAATCGCTCACCTAAATCATATTGACCCAGTTGATTTTTGGCTTCTTGTACATATTCAGCTAATAGCTCTTTATTATCTTTTTCACTTCGTTTAATATATTTAAGTTCAATTAAGCCGCCGTATGGAATTTCATCTTTTATAGGATTTAATAAAATATCGATATAACCTTTATTGCTTTCAGGCTCACTTTTTAGCTCATAATATGGATTGAGATTTAGATAACAAAGTAGATAAGCTTTTACAAAGTTTTCTCCATCGATATAATCGCGAATAGAACTGCTTTCTTTTATCATTTGAGCCAAATAATAAAACATATCTAAATCTTTATTTATCGCAAATTCTGTTATCTTTTCATCTAACTTATCAAGCTTGAGATTAAAATCACTAAAATCTCTATAAGCATAGTGAATAAACTCTGATAAAAGTTTTTTGATAGTTTGATTTGGAATTTTTAAATTTAATTTAAACATATATTTTTCTAAAGTCATAAATCCAAGAGAGAACATAAAAGATTTAAAGTTATCTTCATTAGCTAACTCAAAGGCACTAAAATTGTCTTTAATATTTGCAATTGTGATTTTTTCGCCCAAAATAAGATTATTTAGCATTTCAAAATTACCATTTAATTTTTTGTTTGTATAAACTAAATATTTAAGCTTTGT
>DZAZ01000109.1 GCA_022729755.1 Helicobacter cetorum
ATATCAACTTGCACTTTTTTTTGCACGATGATTTTTATATTTCCTTCAGAGTTTGCATTAATTTTAACTTCAGCTTCAAACTCATTTGTGCTAACTTTTGAATTAATTCCACCATCATCGCTTATCGTCACTTTTACTTTATCTTGTGCTTCAAAGTTTGTTTTTGTGCCATCGCTTAAAATAACTTCAGCTTTTAAGTTTTCGCCACTATTTTCTTTTGGCACATCCATAAAAATTTGCGATTTTAAGCCATCATTCAAGATAAACTCAATAGTTTCAACTATCTGTTTTACATCTTCTTCGGTTATATCTTTGATGATGTTTTTGCTAAACTCTACTTCAAAAGAGCTACTTTGATTTAAAATCGTTGGAGCGGGAGTTGGTGCAACAAAATTACTTCCACTACTTGTTGGAGTTGGGGTCGGTGTTGGTGTGGGAGTTGGAGAATTGCAATCTGCAAATGGCGAACTTGAAAAGCCGAAAGTATTTGATGGAAACGAGATACTCTCACAAAGTTTATTAATATCTGTTTGAGTTTGTGGAGTTGTAGTTTGGTCATAAACACTTGCAAGTAGGGAACTTGCGATGATTGATGATAGAGTTAATTTTTTCATCTTTTTTCCTTAACCTAGTGGCTGTGCAAAACAGTTTTGTTTTGCCCAAATTCCAGCTTGATATGGGATTTTTGAGCTTGTATTCCAAGTGCTATTATTTGCATCAAAGTAAAAAATTTGAGTGTAACTACAATCAGTTTTTAGGGTGTTTGTATATTTATAAATATCATTCCAAGCTATTCCTGAAGTTGACCTTGAGATACCAACTAATGTCCAAGTATTGCTAGCTACATTTTTTATTGTTGTATAATCATTAATAACAATTGAAGTTGTTGCAATTCCATCAATATTATCATAATTACTTGTACTTGTCGTATAAAAAATATATCCTTTTCCTGCTTGAAGTATAGTTGGTTGTTCCCAAGCATTGCTGCTATTATTGTATGTCCATATTATAGGAGAGTTTGGAATTACACTCACACTTACATTTCTTTCATTTGGTACACTTATCATATTCCATTTATTTGCCATTATGACTGAAGTCAAATTTACTTTTGTGTTTGTATTTATATTTGCTAATAGTTTTATCTCATTTATCTCTTTTGGAGAAGTTTGATTATTTGTATCGTTATGTCCAAGTCGTCCATAACCTCCATCTCCAAAACTATAAACACTGCCATTTTTATCAAGCAACATCGAATGGTATCCACCTGTGCTAATTTGAGTAATATTATTTTCTCCAGCTACTTCAATTTGTTTTGGAGAAGTTTGATTATTTGTGTCGCCATGTCCAAGTCTTCCAGCACTACCAACTCCAAAACTATAAACTTTACCATTTTTATTAAGTAAAATTATATGATAACCTCCAGCACTAATTTGAGTAATATTATTTTCTTCTGCAACTACTATCTGTTTTGGAGAAGTTTGGTCATTAGTATTTCCATGTCCAAGTCGTCCACCACCTCCATCTCCAAAACTATAAACTTTGCTATTTTTATCAAGTAAGATTGAATAAGCCCCACCAGCACTAATTTGAGTAATATTATTTTCTCCTGCAACTGCTATTCGTTTTGGAGAAGTTTGGTTATTTTTATTTCCATGCCCAAGTTGTCCACTACCTCCGTCTCCAAAACTATAAACACTGCTATTTTTATCAAGTAAGATTGAATGAGTCCCACCAGCACTAATTTGAGTAATATTACTTTCTCCTGCATTTACTATCTGTGTTGGTAAAGTTACATCAGTTGTATTTCCATGTCCAAGTCGTCCACTGCCTCCATCTCCAAAACTATAAACTTTGCCATTTTTATCAAGTAAAATTGTGTGATAACCACCAGCACTAATTTGAGTAATATTATTTTCTCCTGCTACTTCAATTTGTTTTGGATAAGTTTGATTATTTGTATCGCCATGTCCAAGTCGCCCAGCCCCACCAACTCCAAAACTATAAACTTTGCCATATTTATCAAGTAATATTGAATGATGTGCACCAACACTAATTTGAGTAATATTATTTTCTCCTGCAACTTCTATTTGCTTTGGAGAAGTTTGTGCATTTGTATCTCCGTGTCCAAGTCGTCCACTATCTCCATCTCCAAAACTATAAACTCTGCCATCTTCACTTAAAAGAAGAGTATGACGCTCTCCTAGTGCTATTTGTGGTTTTATTCCAAAAATTAAATATCTTTTACCATTACCACTATTATTTACATCAAGATAATCACCACTTGCCAAGTTTCCAGCACTTTTTAAAGTTCCACTTGAACTATAAACTGTTAAATTTGCATCATTTGGTTTTGTAATATTACTTTCAATATCTTCAACTTGAATAGTTGATATATCTACCACATTTGTAATGATATAATTTCCATTGTTATTAACACTCCAACTTGAGCCATATTTGTATGTTAAATGCTCATCACCTGCACCACCAGCCATTAAATTTGTTGTTGCTAAAAGCAAACTTGAAGCGATTATTGAAACTCTGAAATTTTTCATTTTTTCTCCTTGATTATTTTGCTTGTTTAATCTCCCATTTTATGGAGCTTCTTAAGAAGTAGTTTTTCAATTAAAATTATACCCAAAAAAAATCTCATCAACATCTCAAATACATCTCAAAAAAAAATTTTTTTTTGAGATGTATTTGAGATGTTGATTTGTTATAATCTTTTTATTTATTTTGGAGGAAAATTTGTTAGAAAAGTTGAATAATCAAAACTTACTATTTTTGGAAGATGATTTGGAGTTTATAAAGTTGGCAAGTGAATTTTTTGATATGTTTTTTAAAAATGTTTTTATCGCTCACACAATCGAGGAAGCAAAAGAGATTTTGAAAAATAAAAAAATTGATATGATTGTTTCAGATATTCACCTAGAAAATGAGAATGGACTTGATTTTATCAAAGATGTGAGAGCTAAAAATGACACTATTCCAATAGCAATTCTTAGCGGTCATAAAGATGAAAAGCTTTTACTAAGTGCGATACCTTTGAATTTATGCGGATATTTGTTAAAACCGCTTAATTACAAGAGTGTTTTAGATGTGCTTTTAAATTGTATTAGAAAAATAGATTTTAATTCAAACTATATATTTGAGCTAAAAAATGGCTTTTTTTACGATAAAAATTTGAAAATTGTAAAAAAAGATGACGAAACTTTTGATTTAAATGAAAAAGAGATACTGTTTTTTGAGATAATTTCAGAAAATATTAATAAAGTTATCACAAAAGAGATACTTCAATACACTCTTTGGAAAAATGATAAAACTGTCACCGAGGCTGCAGTAAATAATTTTATCTTAAGAATTAGAAAGAGATTTGGTAAAGATTTTCTTCATACAATCGCAAATGTGGGCTATAAAGTTGTGATATAATAATGTACAATAAAATGTAAGGAAAGTATATGCAAGTAATAAGTTTAACAGAGGCAAGAAATAATTTAAAAGCAGTTTTTGATGCAGTTTATTTGAATAATGAAGAGGTGATTATTCATAGAAAAGGCAAAGAAAATGTAGTTGTGATACCTTTTGATGAATATAATTCAATAAAAGAGACAGAATATCTATTAAAAAGTCCCAAAAATAGAGAAATTTTATTAAAATCTTTGAAAAATGCAAGAGAAAATAAAACTTTTGAAAAAGAGCTTATAGAATGAATTTAACTTGGACTGATGAGAGTTGGCAAGAGTATTTAAGTTGGCAAAATGAAGATAAAAAAGTTTTAAAAAAAATTAATGATTTGATAAAAGATATAAAAAGAGAACCATTTTCTGGCATTGGAAAGCCTGAAGCATTAAAATATGAACTTTCAGGTTGTTCGTCAAGGAGAATTACAAATGAGCATAGATTGGTATATGAGATTACAAATAATACGATTGTTATAATATCTTGTAAATACCATTATTAAGAGACTTAGCTAATACCAAATCTTCCTAAGATTTAGGTATAATATTATTATGATAAGTAGAAA
>DZAZ01000049.1 GCA_022729755.1 Helicobacter cetorum
TTTCGCTATCTTGATTTGCTTCGCTTTCTAAAATCTCTTGAATTTTCACATCAAATTTTAAAAGTTCGCTTAAAAATCCCTCCAAAATCTCAAAATTAGCCTTTTCCCTTAAAATTCGCTTCATCGCCCAATCAAAACTTACTAACTTTCTAGCCATTTTAAAATCCTTTTCCTTGTCTATAAAATTCAAAATCTATCTTTTTTAATTTTTTAATAAGTTTTTCATAGTTAATGGGTGTTAATCTGCTCATTTTTTACCCCCTTTATTCATCAAATATTTATCAATTTCCATAACTAAAGTTAATATTACTGATAATCCAAACATCGTAAACCAAACATCCAAACTAACGGGTTCAATTGAGAGTAAATTTTCCATAAATGGAATATACATTGAGCCTATATGAATTATTTGAGTTATAAACACAGAACTTATTATTAATTTATTATTTAAAAAATTCATTTTGTGTATGTGATTGACTTCTGAACGAGAGTTGAAAACATGCGAATTTTCAAAAAATACCAAAAGTAGTAGTGTTACATTTCTAGCACTCTCTTGAGAATAACCAGATTGCAACAATGTGTAAAAGAAAATAAATGCAATAATTCCCATATAAAGCCCACCGACCAATACTCTTCTAATCATAATATAGTTGAATATTTTCTCTTTTGGACTTCTAGGTTTTCGTTTTAATACATCAGGTTCAGCTTTATCAAGTCCTAGCGCGATGTGTTGAATTCCATTTGTGACTAAATTTAACCATAAAAGTTGAACAGGTAGAAGTGGAATTGGAGTAAAAAATAAGATAGATAAAATTATTAAAACAATTTCAGCAAAGCCTGTTGAGACAAGCAAATATGTAACTTTTCTAATATTATCATATGCAACTCGCCCCTCTTCAATTCCATTTACAATGGAGCTAAAATTATCATCAGTTAAAATTAAATCTGAACTTTCCCTTGCCACATCAGTTCCATCTTTACCCATTGAAATACCGATATTTGAGTATTTTAGTGCAACCGCATCATTTACTCCATCGCCAGTAACTGCAACATAATGCCCTAACTTTTGAAATGAAGTCACAATTAATTGCTTTTGTTCAGGTGAAACTCTAGCAAAAACTCTTTTGTGTGCAATCTCTTCCAAATCGCCATCTCGCTCTTGCCATCTCAAAAGCTCCTCGCCATTTATAACTTCATCTTTATCTTTTGCAATTCCAAGTTCACTTGCGATAAAAAATGCTGTATTTGGATGGTCTCCAGTTACCATTGCAACTTCAATTCCTGCATTTTTAGCTTTAGTAACTGCATCTTTAACCTCATCTCGAACGGGGTCAATGATTGCTACAAATCCTAAATAATTAAAATTACTTAAATGAAATTTATCATTATCAACTCTTGAAGCTAGTGCAATATTTCTATAACCTTTGGCTGAATACTCATCAATCAAAGTTAAAATTTTTGCTTTATTTTCATCTGAAACATTACAAAAGCTAATGATTTTTTCTGGTGAGCCTTTGATAAAGTGATGATTTTTACCCTCTATTTTGTAACTAACCGCTGAATAAGCATTAATAGATTCATACGGAACTTCATCAATTTTATCGTGCTTTAAGTTTGCATATTTGTTATCAGCCTCAATTGCAAATTTAGCTAGTGCAATATCAACTTGGTCACCGATATATTTAAATTCATTATTTTTATCTTTTTTAAGTGTAACTTCATTGCACAAAAATGCACATCTATAAACCTCTTTATCCATCTCATTATTTTTATCAAAGAGATTACCATTTATATCGATAAATTTTTCAACTGTAAGTGAATTTTTAGTGAGAGTTCCCGTCTTATCACTTGCGATAAAAGTACAACTTCCAAGCCCTTCAATTGCGGCTAATTTTCTAACAATTACATTCTTTTTAGACATCACTACACTAGCTGAAGTTAGTGCAATTGTAATTGCAACAGGAAGTCCCTCTGGAATTGCTGAAACTGAAAGTGCGACTGCTAAAAAGAATAATTCTGTCGCATCTCTACCTTCAATTATTCCCATTATAAAGATAAAAGCGATAACTATCACTATCACTTTTGCAATATCGAGTGAGAATTTTTCCATTTTTTTAATAAGTGGAATTTCACCCTCATCTGAAGAGGCTAAAAGTGTGGCTATTTTACCAATCTCGCTATCAATTCCAATTGCAACTACAACTCCAATTCCTCGACCACTTGAGACAAATGAACCAGCATAGAGCATATTTTTACGATCTCCAATTGAAAGCTCTAAATCGCTACTTATAAAATTGCTATGTTTTGAAACATCGACAGATTCGCCTGTCAAAAGCGACTCATTTACTTTTAAATTTTTATCTTCAAGAAGTCTAATATCAGCTGGGATTTTACTTCCAGATTCAACCAAAACAATATCACCAATTGTTATATCTTCACTTAAGATTTGCACCTTTTCACCATTTCTCAAAACTGTGGCATAAGTTTTAACAATTTGCTTTAGACTATCAGCTTTTTCACCAGCAGTATATTCTTGATAAGTCCCAATTATTGCATTTATAATCAAAACTCCAAAAATAAAATAAGCATCAGTAAATTCACCAATAGCAACTGAAACAACAGCCGCGATTAACAATATATAAATTATTGGATTTTTAAACTGTAAAAAAAAAATTTCTAAAAGAGATTTTTTCTTTTTTTGAGGAAGAATATTTTTACCGTGAGTTGCAATCCTATGATTAGCCTCTTCATTACTTAGCCCATTTTTACTAGTTTTAAAAGTATCTAAGATATCCTCTATTTTTTGAATGTGAAATAGCATTTGCTAACCTCCTATCAATAAATTTAAAACAGCCATTCTAATGGCTACTCCATTTTTTACTTGTTCTAACACTTTACATCTAGCATCAGCCAACATTTCATCATCTATATCTATATTTCGGTGAACTGGACCTGGATGAAGCAACAAAATATTTCGCTCACCTATTAACTCTTTAGTTATGCAGTAATTATGTGCATAATCTTTTAAACTTGCAAAACTTTGGCTTGAGTGCCGCTCTGTTTGAGTTCTAAGGCTCATAATAATATCCACCTCATCGATAACATCTTCAATATAATAACTACTTCTTAGATTAGTTTTTGGCATAAAATGAGGGGGAGAAACCAAAATAACTTCAAGTCCAAATCTTGTTAATAATTTTATATTTGAATTTGCAACTCTACTACTTTTAATATCCCCAACTATCGCTATTTTTTTACCTTTTACATCTTTTATATACTCTTTAATTGTAAATAAGTCTAGTAGTGCTTGAGTTGGGTGTGCGTGAGCCCCATCGCCTCCATTTATGATTGAGCATTTTACATATTTTGATAAAAGTTTTGGAACTCCTGAATTTTTATGTCTAATAATAATCGCAGAAGGGTTCATACTATCAAGGTTTGCAGCCGTATCAAATAGAGTTTCACCTTTTGTGGTTGAGCTTGTTTGTACATCTAAATTTATAACTTCTCCACTAAGTCTTTTTGCAGCGACTTCAAAGCTACTTCTAGTTCTAGTTGAATTTTCAAAAAAAATCGTGATGATGGTTTTATCTTTCAAATTATCTCTAACTTTATCATCTAAAAATTCTTTTGCATTTTTAAAAACTTCCTCAATCTCTTTTATGCTAAAATCTGTTGTGTCAATTAAGTGTCGTGGCATCACTCTTCCACCCTAATCATCACTATTTTATCTTTTATAAATTCAAGTTTTTGAGTTTGATTTAGGGCTTTTTGAATATCAGCCTCTTTTGCAGAGTGAGTTGAGAAAAGTAAATGAACATAATCATTATCGCAAGGTTTTTGTAACATTCTTTTTATAGAAATACCATTTTCACCCAAGATTGTAGCAATTTTTGCTAAAACCCCAACTCTATCTTCAGTATGTATTCTAATGTAATATTCACAGATAATATTCTCTTTTTTTGCTAGTGTAAAATTTTCACCTTCCATCGGTTTTTTAAATCCAAGCATTGGCGAAGTTTTGCCACTTCTTACAATGTCAATTATATTTGAAATAACAGCACTTGCTGTTGCATCGCCTCCAGCTCCAGCTCCATAATACATTGTTTCACCCACTTTATCGCCTATTACACTAATTCCATTCATAACACCATCAACTTTTGCTATCATTTGATTTTTATTAATTAGTGTTGGATGAACTCGAAGTTCTATCTCATTTTTCACCTTTTTTGCAATTGTTAAAAGTTTTATCACATATCCAAACTCTTTTGCAAAATCTATATCAATCGAACTTATATTTTCGATACCATCGATTAATATATCTTCAGGTTTTACATCAATTCCATAAGCAATACTTGCTAAAATTAAAAGTTTATGTCCTGCATCAAATCCACCTACATCAAATGTTGGGTCAGCTTCAGCATATCCTAAATCTTGGGCTTGTTTTAGAGTTTTGCTAAAATCGGCTCCCTCATTCATCATTTTTGTAAGTATAAAATTACAAGTTCCATTCATAATGCCACTAATTTTTTCGATATGATTTGCACTAAGCCCTTCTCTTAGCACTTTTATAATAGGAATACCTCCAGCTACACTTGCTTCAAACTCAAATGGAATTTCTCCAGCTATTTTTTGAAGTTCATATCGATGATAAGCTAGTAGTGCTTTATTTGCACTTACCACACTTTTGCCTTTTTGCAATGCTTTTTTTACAACTTCATAAGCTTCTTTAATTCCACCCATAAGTTCAACTACAATCTCAATCTCATCATCATTTAAAATATCATTTGCATTATCACTTAAAATTATATCTATATCTCTTTTTTTATTTAAATTTTTTACAACACCTTTTGTGACAACTATCTCTTTACCAGCTCTTGCACTTATAATATCCTTGTTATCTTTTAAAATTTTGGCAACACTCATTCCAACTGTGCCAACTCCAATTATTCCGACTTTAACCATTAATTTACTCCCTAAAATTTTTGTAAATTTTATCAAAAAAAAAATTAGAGAGGGATTTTTAATTAATTCTTATATAAAATAGCAAAAAAATTAGGGGGAAATATGCAAGAAAAATTTATGCTAGATTTGGAAGTGGTTTATGAAATGCTTGAGGAAAGCTCAAGTGAAGTTCAAAGTTTTTATGAATGTTTAAATAGTGAGAATGAAAAAAGAGAATTCTTAGATGAATTTTTAAGAAAAAATCATATTAAAATTGATGAAGAATCAAGATATGCAATTGCTTCGCGAATTGTTTCACTTAGAGATGATTCGCTAATTCAAGTTTTGAAAAAGCAACATTTTGATGAAGATGAAATCGTAATAATAAGAGATAAATCTTATGTTTTAGTGAAAGAGTTTTATTTAAAAAAACACTTTGAATTAATTAAAGATATAGAAAAAAAAGAACTTTTAAGCCCATTTTATCGAGAAGTTTTAAAAGGTGTTCATAATATTGGCTTAGCTATGAGTATATTTCAAATAAGTTGGAATAGTCATATTATCAATGGAGTTAATAAAAGATTACTTAGTGAATTTGGCGATAACGAAAAAGTTATGCAAATGCTAAATGAAAATAATTTGCTAGATAAAGGGCATTCTAACGAACTAGCCGATAGATGTTATTCTGTTTTAAGAGAGATAGATGGGAAATACGAAAGTGTGGCTTATGCTAAAGTTTTTATTAGAGAAATAAATGAAGTGTTAAAAGCATTAGGACAATTTAAGAAAAATTTATTTGCCCTAAATGATGAAATTTTTAATCAAAAAAGAGAGTATATTGCATATCTTGATGCCTTAGAACTTGCTTTTAGTGAAGTTGATATTGATAGATTGATTGAGAGATGGGCTGATGTGGATAGAGCTTGGATGAGGATTACAACTCCAATTCAAATAGGTCATCCACTTGAGTATTACGAAGACCATTATCGAAAAGCAGTTGCACCAGAGTGGGATGTGAGAATTATTAATCCAAAACTCTCAAAAAATGAACGAGTTGATAAAATAAAAGAGATGTATGAGAAAATTTTTAACTCTTTAGATATCCCAAATGCTCAAAAAATTTACGATATTTCACTTCAAAATTTAAATAAAACTCAAATTTATTTAGGTCGTCCAGCACTATTTTATGGAGCTGAATTTAATGGACTTTTTTCAGCTCAAGTTGTACCAAATGATGAAGTAGTTTCAAGTGAATATGGCAAAAAAATATTTGCTTTTGCTGATAAAGTTTTGCAAGAAGCTAGAGCTAAACCATTTATGAAATTGCCTAAAGTTATTTTTGGTGAAAAGTTTATCAAGAAAGAGAGGAAATTTTTATTTCAAGAGAGTGAAAAATGGCATAAAATCTATGATATTACAACTATTGGACACGAATATGGGCATATTTTGTGGATGGATGAAGATAGCGAAACTCTTATGAATAAGAGTGGAAATTTTAAAAATATCGAAGAGTTTAAGGCTACAACTGGTGGACTTGTTAGCTTTTTTATGAATGAAGAGGATGAGCTGGGCGAAAAAGTTTTAATTGATACGATTAAAAGGTCAATTTCGCTTATTGGTTGGATGGAAGTTGATGAGGTTAAACCCTATTATTGCGAGGGTTTAATTCATTTAGATATTTTATTTAACTCTGGAGTTTTGGAGTTTAAAGATAAAAAATTAATCTTGGATATAAATAGGCAAAATTATGAAAAAACAAAAGAGAGTTATATAAAAATTTACTCATTATTAGCGAAATTTTATCTACAAAAAAAAGATGCAACTGAATTTTTAAATCAATTTATAACTAAAAATGAATATAATTTTATGCCAAAAAATGAAAAAATTAAAGCTTTTGTTGAGTATTATTATGAGCTTTACAAAGAAATCGGGCGAGAAATCGATAAAGATGATTGTAAAGAGAATTATTTATATTTTAAGGAGTGAAAAATGGGAAAAAAAGGTATATCGATTTTAAAAGGCATTGAAGCTGAAGAAGTGATAAAACTATTAAATAAGGCTTATGCTGATGAGTGGCTTGCATATTATCAATATTTTATAGAGGCAAAAGTAGTAAAAGGTGCAATGAAAGATGCGGCGATAGTTGAGCTAAATCAACACGCAGCAGATGAGTTAAATCATGCAAATTTAATAGCAGGAAGAATTATTCAACTTGGAGGAACTCCGATTTTACACCCAAAAGAGTGGCTAGTTCAAACAAATTGTGGCTATGATGAACCAAATAATTCTGATGTACTTAAAATTTTAGAACAAGCGATAAAAGGCGAACAGTGTGCTATTAGCATTTACTCTAAAATTGCAGATTTGACAAGAGAAAAAGATATAGTAACTTACAATTTGGTATCTCAAATTTTAGCCGATGAGGTTGAACACGAAGAGGATTTACAATCACTTTATGAAGATATTGATGGCTTAATTAATATGTATAAAAAAGGTTAATCTATGAAACAGTATCAAAATTATAAATGCGAAATTTGTGGAAATGAGGTTGAAGTCCAAAAAGTTGGTGGTGGAACTTTAGTTTGTTGTGGACAATCGATGAGTTTAATTGAGCAAAATTTAACGGCAATTAACTTAATGAAAGCTTTTGCAGGTGAGTCAATGGCTAGAAATAAGTATGAATTTTTCTCTGAAGTTGCAAAAAATGAAGGATTTCATAAAGTTGCAAACTTTTTTGAAGAAGCCGCTAGAAATGAGAAGTATCACGCATTTGCTGAATTTAAGGCTTATAATAAATTGATAAATAATATAGAGCTTGATACGACTATTAAAAATTTAATTTATGCGGCAAAAGGTGAAAATTACGAACACACTATAATGTATCCAAATTTTGCCGATATAGCCAAAGAAGAGAGTTATGAAGAGATAGCAAGGCTTTTTAAGGCAATTGCAAAAGTTGAAATAGAACACGAACAAGAGTATTTACAATTAAAAAAAGTGCTTGAAGAGGACGGCTTTTTTGAAAGTGAAGCTGAAGACACAGAGTGGATTTGTGAAGTTTGTGGACACGTTCACAGAGGCAAAAAAGCGCCAAAAGCTTGTCCACTTTGTAAAGTTCCTCAAGAATATTTTAAAAATAGATGTTAAATTATAAAAAAAAAGGAAAAAATATGAAAAAAATTACAATGTCACTATTAGTAGCTTCAAGTTTCTTAATGGCGAGTGATGGAGCTGAATTATTTAAAAAATGTGCAACTTGCCACGGTGCAAGTGCTGAAAAAGCAGCACTTGGTTCAGGACAAATTATTAAAGGTTGGGATGCAGCTAAAATTAAAACTGCATTAAATGGATATAAAGCTGGAACTTATGGTGCAGCTAAAAAAGATTTAATGAAAGGTCAAGTTGCTAACTTAAGCGATGCTGATATCGATGCTTTAGCAAACCATATTGCAACTTTAAAATAAGCTATTTTTTATAAATTTAGAAATCTCTTCTCTCTCTTCTAACTTATTTAAGGATTTTTTTTGCCCAAATTAAATTTAAATACATCAAAATGTGTAATTTACTCTTCAAAACACTCAAATTGCGATTTATGTAAAAATATTTGTAAAACTAATGCGATTGAAATAGAACAAAATAGAATAAGTATTATTTATAATAGTTGTACAGAGTGTGGTGGATGTGTTGGAGTTTGTCCAAATGAAGCTTTGAGTTTAAATAATTTTAATGTAACTGAATTTTTTATTAAATTTTTAAAAGAAAAAGATGAAGTTATCTCTTGTAATAAAAATTTGCCTTGTATTGCGATTTTAAATGTCGAGCATTTAATTGCACTGAAAATTCAAAGAGATTTTATATTAGATATTGGATATTGTGATGAGTGCGAAGAGTTACTTTTTAATAAAATAAAAAGTGATGTAGATGAAGCAAATTATGCTTTAAGTTTTTTTAATAAAAATGAAATAAAAGTACAAGAGTTAAAATATCAACCAGAAAACAGTGAAAATAATAAAGACGATAGAAGAAGCTTTTTAAGTCATTTTAGCTTAAAAGGTGCAATTGAAACTAAAGTGAAGTTTCAAGAAGAACTTATAAATAGTTCTAATGAAAAAAATTTAATTGATATTGATAATTCACATAAAAAACGAGAAAAAACAATCCCAAACAAACGAAAGATTCTCTATACTTCGATTAAATCTTTAAATAAAGTAAATGAATATAATTATTTAAATGAATCTAAAATCTCTTTTACTTCAAATAAATTAATAGATAAAAGTTGTAATAATTGCTCAATTTGTTATAGAATTTGTCCAACTGGTGCATTAAATTCTGATAAGAAAAAATCTATGATTCTTTTTGATTTATTGCTTTGCATAAAATGTAATTTGTGTAGCGATGTGTGTGAGAGTGATTCGATTTCGCTTGTTCCGATTTATTCAAAAGAGTTTTTTGAGCCAAAAAATAGAATTTTAATTGAATTTAATATAAAAAGATGCGATGAGTGTAATAGCTTTTTTACTTATAGTGGCGGTGAAATGCTTTGTAATAGATGTAAAATCGAAGAAGAGGAAGCTTTGCTACTTTGGAAATTGAAATGAAAATGTTAGTACATATTTGTTGTAGTGTAGATTCGCACTATTTTTTGCAAAGATTAAAAAACGATTTTCAACAAGAGTTGATAGCTTTTTTTTATGACCCAAATATTCACCCATACTCTGAATATCAATTACGGCTTTTAGATGTAAAAAGAAGTTGCAAAAGTTTGAGCATTGAATTAATAGAGGGCGAGTATAATTATGATGGTTGGCTATCTTTGGTCAAAGGCTTAGAAAATGAGCCTGAAAAAGGCAAAAGATGCAGTGTTTGTTTTGATGATAGATTAAGAGTTAGTGCAAAAAAAGCAAGAGAACTTGGAATTAAAAAAGTTACAACTACACTGTTAACAAGTCCCAAAAAATCCTTTGAACAATTAAAAGCTTCGGGTGAGAGAGTTTGTGCTGAATTTGATAGAGAGTTTGTATTTGTGGATTATAGAAGTAGCGGAGGAACACAAAAACAGTTTGAATTAGCAAAAAAAGATAAGCTTTATAAACAGAATTATTGTGGATGTTTGTTTGCATTGCAAAAACAAAGAGAGGTAAATCAAAAGTTAGCTGATGAATTATTTTCGCCGATAAATAAGCAAGTTTTACCAAATTCAATAGAAGAAAAAATTGAGTTATACTCAAAAATTATAGAGTTAAAAAATTTTGAAATTGTAAAAAATAGATTTTTAAATTATAGGCTTTTATCTGGGGTTGTAAAAATCAATCAAGAAGCGATAACTTCGTATATATTAGCTTATTCAAAAATGAGAAAAAATTTTACAAAAGCGACAATAGAAATCAATGTAAATGGAATTTATTATTTAAATAAAGATGAAGTGAAATTGCTAAATTTAGAGAAATTTAATGAGTTGGCTAAAACTAATTTTAAAAGTGTAAAAGAGCTTTTGTTTAATCCTATAAAATTTGAAGATGAGCTAAAAGTTAGAGAAAAAATTACAAATTTGGCTTATGATTTATCTAGTATAATTATTTTAGATGAGGTAAAAGAGGCAAAATACGAAATAAGTTTGAATGCAAAAACTTATGAAGATATTAAAATAAGTGTTGTAAATCATAAGTTTTTTTGTTAAAATCCACAAAAAATTATGTATTTAGGAGAAAAAATGTTTAATCAACAAATGGCACAACCAACTTTTTATATGTTTAAATGCGAAGTTCCAAAAAATCCAAATTTTCCAAAACCTGCTTGTGTTAGTAATGAAAATAGAGATTTATTTCAATATTTAGCTAGTAAAATTATGCAAAAAGGAGTTATGGGAACTGTACAACCTGTGCAATCTGGCTGTTTAAATCGCTGTTCACTAGGTCCTGTTATGCTAGTAGAACCTGGACATTTTATGTATGTTGGATTAACTAAAGAAAAAATTGATAAAATAGTAGATGAGCATATTATAGGTGGAACTCCGATTGAGGAGTACTTAATTCCAAAAGGTGCTTGGGGTGAGCCTTTAAGCATCGAACAAGCTCTAAAGATGGCAGGGAGATAAATGAAAATAGAAATGCTTTATAGTAAAATTCATCGTGCAAGTGTAACTGATGCTAATTTAAATTATGTGGGCTCAATTACGATTGATGAAGAGTTAATAGATGAAGCAAAACTGAGAGTTGGACAAAAAGTAGAAATTTTAAATATCAATAATGGTGAGCGATTTTCTACTTATGTAATCAAAGGCGAGCGAGGAAAACGAGACATTTGTCTAAATGGTGCAGCCGCAAGAAAAGTTTGTATTGGCGATAAAATAATAATTGTAGCTTATGCAAGTTATGATGAGCAAGAGTTAAAAAGTTATGCTCCAAAAGTCGTTTTAGTAGATGAATTTAATAATATAAGTGAAGTTTTAAATACCCTTTAAAAGAGAAGAAATGTTTAATAATTTAAATTTAGGTGATATGTTAAGTGAAATTCAAAAAAAAGCAAAAGAGTTTCAGCAAGAGAATGCCGATAAAAAATTCACAGCTAAAAGTGGCGGTGGAATGGTTAGTATTACAATGAATGGTGCAAATGAAGTTATTGATATAGAAATTGATGATTCACTTCTTGAAGATAAAGAGTCGATGCAAATTTTATTAATAAGTGCAATAAATGACACCATTAAAATGGTGGAAGAAGATAGAAAGTCTAGTGCATTGAAAATGGTAGGTGGATTTAACCCATTTGGAGAGATGAAGAATTGAACAGTTTTAATCTCAAAGCTCAAGATAAATTTGAAAATTACTTAAAAGATAATTTACTAAAATATGAGAGTTTTCATCCATATTTTCAAGAAGCTTCAAACGAAATGCTAAAAGCTGGAGGTAAAAGATTTAGACCAAAGCTACTTTTAGCTGTGGTTGATGCTTTCACACCTTTGCTTATTCCAAATTCACTTAGCATCGCTTTAGCGATAGAAATGTTGCATACTTATTCACTTATTCACGATGATTTACCAGCAATGGATAATGCTGATTTAAGGCGAGGTTATCCAACACTTCATAAAAAATATGATGAAACTACGGCGATACTTGTTGGAGATGGGCTTAATAGCGAAGCTTTTTATTTAATTGCAACATCTCCACTAAGTAGTGATACTAAAGTTGAATTAATTAAAGAGCTTTCATATAATGGTGGATTTGGAGGTATGGTTTTAGGTCAAGCGATTGATTGTTTTTTTGAAGATAAAAAGTTAAATTTAGAAGAACTTAAATTTTTACATCTACATAAAACTGCAAAACTTATTGCAACTTCGCTTAAAATGGGTGCAATTATTTTAAATTTAAATAAAAATTTGCAAAATAAACTTTATAATTTTGGCTTAAAACTTGGCTTAATGTTTCAAATTCAAGATGATATAATCGATGTTACACAAAATGAGGCTCAATCAGGCAAAACTTCAAATCAAGATGATAAAAAAAATAGTTTTGTAAATTTGCTTGGCTTAAATGAAGCAATTAATGAAAAAAATAGATTAATTAATGAACTTAAGAATGAATTAGATACTTTTGATGAAAAATTAAAAGAGAATTTACTTGATTTAATTGAAATTTATTTTTAATAAAATTTGTACTACACATCGTTTTTTTACTCATAATCTGCCTCTTATTTTTTCTCTAATTTTTTTGGAATATCAATACTATTGGCTTTTGTAGAAATTTATAAAAAATTAACTTTTCGGATATAATTATTTTTATATAAATTTTAGGAGAGAAAATGAGTAAAAAAATCTTGATAAGTTTTATCATTAGTCTTGTAGCTAGTGGTTTTATATATATAGTAACTAAAGATGATAATCCAAAACAAAATAATATAAATGGAAATAATATTGGAACGATTAATAATTATGCACCTGTGGAAGAGCCAAAAAAGCCTTAACTCATCTTCCTAGAAAAGTTGAAACATTTGTCGGAAGGGAAGATGAGTTAAAGTTAATTGAAAATAGTTTTAGAAATGGTGAAACTTTACTTTTACTTACAGGTGTTGCAGGAATTGGAAAAACCACGATTGCAAAAGAGTTTTTAAATAGAAATTTAAATAGTTTTGATTACAAAGCTTGGATAAATTATAAAGATTCTTTAACTTCTTCTATTGTTAAAGATTTAAACTCAAGATTTGATTTTAGTGGAAATGAAATTGAAGTTTATAATAAAATTATTTATGAATTAAATAATTTAAGTGGCAATAATTTAATGATAATTGATAACTTCGATAATCCAACAATGCAAGATAAAAGAGAAGTAAAAGATTTTTTACCAAACTTCAAAATTTTAATCACTTCAAGAAGTATAATTGATGATATAAATATGATTAGTATCGAAAAGTTAAATGATGATGAAGCAATAAGATTATTTGAAAAACATTGTAAAAAAGCTTATGATAAAGAGAATCTAGGGAATCTACTAAAACATATTGACAATCACTCACTATTAATTGAATTAATCGCAAAAACAATCCAAAAAAGCAATTTAAACTCTTTGGAATCTATTTATAATAATTTTAAAGAAAAAAAGTTGCAAGAGATAAAAACAAAAATAGATTTCAAAGATAAAAGCGATTTAATTATCGAACATATAAAAACACTCTTTAGCTTAGATTCTTTAACAGCAAAACAGATATTAATCTTAAAAAAGTTTGCGATTTTACCATCAGTTGAGATAAATTTTAATGATTTGATAGAGATGTTTAAAGTCGATAAAAATAGTTTAAGTGAATTTGAAAATGAGTTAAATGAGTTAGTATCAAAAGGTTGGATAAGTCAAAATGAATTTAACTATAAGATTCATCAACTCATAATAGAGTTCATAAATTTAGAAAAAAAACCAACTTATGAAGAGGTAAAAGATGTAATTTATTATTTTGGAAATAAACTTTACGAATCTTTAACAAAGAATCCAATAAATGGATTTAAATATATAATATTTGCAAAGAATATTTTAGAAACAATCAAAGAGGAAAACGAAAAAGTTGCAACATTATCAAATAATTTATCACAAATTTATCAAGCATTAGGAGATTTGAAAAGTGCATTAGAGTTTGCTAAAAAAACTAATGAAATTTTTGAAAAAGTGTTAGATAAAAATCACCCATCTTTAGCCACTTCATATAATAATTTATCAATGATTTATAAAGCTTTAGGAGATTTGAAAAGTGCATTAGAGTTTGCTAAAAAATCACTTGAAATTAGAGAAAAAATATTTGATAAAAATCACCCTGATTTAGCCACTTCATATAATAATCTATCTTTGATTTATAAAGATTTAGGAGATTTGAAAAGTGCATTAGAGTTTGCTAAAAAAGCTAATGAAATTTTTGAAAAAGTGTTAGACAAAAATCACCCATCTTTAGCCACTTCATATAATAATTTATCAATGATTTATAAAGATTTAGGAGATTTGAAAAGTGCACTAGAGTTTGCTAAAAAAGATATTGAAATAAGTGAAAAAGTGTTAGATAAAAATCACCAATCTTTAGCTACTTCATATAATAATTTATCTTTGATTTATAGAGATTTAGGAGATTTTAAAAGTGCATTAGAGTTTGCTAAAAAAGCTAATGAAATTTATGAAAAAGTGTTAGATAAAAATCACCCACTTTTAGCAACTTCATATAATAATTTATCAATGATTTATCTTGATTTGAAAGAGTATGAAAAAGCAAAAGAGTATATGAATAGAGCTATTAAGATTCTTGAAACTATATTTCCAAATGGACACCCGAAGTTAAATTTATATAGAAGTAATTTGAGAGTGATTGAGAGTGAAAGTAAATAAAATTAAGCAACACTTTTTTTATGTGAGCCGATAAGCATAGCTTCTATGCTAAGTTGGTAATCTATCTTTTCCCATTCGATTCCACTGCCTTTACATATAAATTTATAATCTCTAAGCTCTTTTATAGATAAATTTAAAAGTTCTTCATACCAATTTAATGGAGTGTAAATAACTCTACCATCTTCAAGCTCAACTCCTAAATGTGTCTCTGTAAAATGTAGAGTTTTACCTTTGATTGAAATATTCATTCCATCTCCTTATAAAAAAATCTCTGTTTTGTTCTATGATTTTTATTATGTTTTTTGTATCTGAATTTGAAAAATAGTTGATTGTAAATTTCATACTCTCAAGGTCAAATTTTGCATAATCTTCACCTTTTGAAATATGAATATGTTTTGGTAAATGTTCATTTGAATAAAAGAAAAACTTGAATCCATCTATATTTAAAAGAGTTGGCAAAATTTACCTTTAAAAATTTTATATATTATATCTTTTATCTTTTATTTTTTATTTTTTATTTTTTATTTTTTAAACATCACTCTATCTTTTGTATACACTCAAATAGACACTTTTCAAGTAAATTTATCTTATCATTTTTTAAAGCTTTTTTATAAACTACTTTAAAAGCTTAAAATTTTATAATGATAACTTTAAAATATTTTTAGGAGAGAAAATGGGAGTTGATGAGATATTAATAGGTTTTGTTATTAGTGTTGTAGCTGGTGGATTTATATATATAATCACTAAAGATAAAAATATAAAGCAAAAAAACAAAAATGGAAATAATTTTAATGCTGAAAGAGATGTTAATATATATGAAACTAAATATGAAACAAAAAAGGATGACCCAAAAAAGTCTTAACTCATCTTCCTAGAAAAGTTGAAACATTTGTCGGAAGGGAAGATGAGTTAAATTTAATTGTAAATAGTTTTAAAAACAGTGATACTTTAGTTTTAGTTAATGGAATCGGTGGAATTGGTAAAAGTGCAATTGCAAAAGAGTTTTTAAATAGAAATAGTTTTGATTACAAAGCTTGGATAAATTATAAAGATTCTTTAACTTCTTCGATTATTAATGATTTAAACTCAAGCTTTGGTTTTAGTGGAGATGAAATTGAAGTTTTTAATAAGATTATTTATGAGTTAAATAATTTAAGTGGTAACAATTTAATGATAATTGATAACTTTGATAATCCAACTGCTAAAGATAAAAGCAAAGTAAAAGATTTTTTACCAAACTTTAAAATTTTAATCACTTCAAGAAGTAAAATTGATGATATAATACCAAATCTTCCTAAGATTTAGGTATAATATTATTATGATAAGTAGAA
>DZAZ01000050.1 GCA_022729755.1 Helicobacter cetorum
CCTTTTTAAATAGATAAGCAATTGCTAAAAGTCTAACTAAATGCCCAGATTTGTAGTGAATATCGCCCTCACCATTTAAATAAAACATATCTGCATCAAAAAGTTTTTCATCAATTTTTACATTCATTTTTTTGAGCAATTTTTCAATTTTCTCTTTTGGACAATTTTTCTTGATGCAATTTGCAATTTTAAGCTCAAGCAAATATCTAAATATTTTTAAATTTTTAAATGGCAAAGATTTTAAATGAAGTGAAATAATCTCTGCATTTTTATATTTTTTGCTTAGATAATTTTTAATTGCAAAAGTTGTAGCTTGACATCCCCAGTTTGTTTGGCTACTTGTATCATTTAATAAAACTATTTTCAAATTTCATCCTCATTTTGATTTTTCATTGCAAGTAACCACATATTATCGCTTGTTATGATTTTATCAAAAAAATTAAATTTTAAAATTCTTAATCCACTTAAATTTATCATTTTTTCTAAAGTATTTGGGCTAAAGTAATTTACATGGTCAGGAAACCTAAATCCAGGCCACCCAATACCTCTAATTTTGCGATTAATTGAGTTAAAATTTGGCACTTTTATGATTAAAATTCCATTACTTTTTAGCACTTTAGCACTCTCTTTTAAAACTTCAAGTGGATTAATTTCGTGTTCTAAATAAGACCTCATTAAAATCACATCAAAAAAACTCTTATTAAACGATTTTATTCCACTGATTGCATCTGCATTTTTAACTTCGCCACCTTTTAAATTACAAAATTTATTTGCTTTTTCTGACAGAATTGGCGAAATTTCAACCCCAAAAGGGATAAATTTATCACTCAAACCTTTTAAAGTTCCACCATCAGCACAACCAACATCTAAAAAATTTCCACTTTTATTTAATTTTTTTATAATCAAATGCTCTTTTCTTTGGTGATTTCTAATAAAACCTTTTATTTTTTTTAAACTATCGCTAACTAAATAGTAAAATTTTCTATTATTTCGTCTATTTCCACGCTCTTTATTGCGAGACTCGTACCATTCAAAACTATTTTGTAGCGACTCATAAGTTGGGGGATTTTTTAAAAATACAAATCCACACTCGACACACTTTACGATTTCCCAATTATCTTTTGAGAGTTTTTCAAGTTTTTTTACATTCTCACTTTTACACAAGGGACAACATCTATTTAATAATTTATTCACAAAACTCCTTTAATTTATTTGAAAGTTTTTGCAACATTTCAACCTCATTTATATGAAAATAATTCTCATCAATTTCAAATTTATCTCTAATAAAAACTCTTTTTAAAAGTTTTAAGTTTATAAATTTATCTATAATTTTATTATAATTTTTATTGATATTATATTTTTTTGGATATAGTGAAAAAACAGGTTTATTTGTACAAATTGCTTCACTTATCATAGAAGCTGAATCTTCGGTTACAAAAATTACTTTACTTAAACCCAAAAATGCATTTAAAACTTTTTTTGGATTTTGATTATAAATTATTAAATACTCATCTTTTAAATTTTCGCTTAAAAGTTGCTCTATCATTTCATCGCTTCTTCTTGAAGTTGTGATTAACCATTTGATATTTTGTTCTTTTTTGAGTATTTTTAAATTTTTTATTAAAGCTAAAATATCCTCTTTTTGATAAGTGTATTCAGAAGTATTTCCCCCGATTAATAGGCTAAAATAGGTAAAATTTGGATTTAAATTTAACTTTTGTGCTTGGGTTTTTAAAGTTTCACTATCAATATCTGATGGGGCAACATCGATTATAATTTGGTTTTTAAGCCCTAAATCAATCACGCTCAAAATAGCACTAAAAAGTTCACTATCAACTCCTCTAATATTTCCACTAAAAATATTTTTACTTTTATAAGCTAAACTTAGCCAAGCACTCAAAAAAGCTGTATTTTTTCCACTTGAGATTATAATATCAACTCTTTTATTTAACTTAAAATTATTATAAAAAAAATTTATATATTTTAAATTTTTTGGATTTTTAAAAAATTTTCGTAAAAATTTCAAATTTAAACCAATTTGCAAAATTTTTTTAAAAAAAGAGTTTTTCAATTTTATTTCTAAAATAGAATATTGTAAATTACAACTATTTTTAAGTGCTTTTAAAATCCCTAAAGATTGATTGAAATGCCCGATTTTTCCATCACTTATAATTAAAATTTCTAAAGTATTCACTATTTTACCTTACTTTAACATCGATTTTAATCTTTGACTTCTATGAAAAGTTATCGCAAATCTATGGGCTTCATCTCGAAGTTTTTGAATAAATTGAAGTCTTTTATCGTACTCATTTAATTTAAACTCCCCATAAATCGTATGAATTTTATCTTTTGCACTCGATTTTGTTCTAGTTACTTTTGCATCAATTCTCTCTTTTGAAATCCCAATCACATCTACATTTGCACCACTATTATTAATAATTTCAATTGCTAAATTCATTAAAGTTTTTCCGCCATCAATTACCCAAAGTTCAGGAGGAGAATTTTCACTAAAGTTCATAGAGCGTTTTATGAGGATTTCTTTCATTTGTTCATACTCATTTTGTGCTTTTAAATTATAATGCCTGTAAGCACTTTTATTAAATTTATCATCTTGCCAAACTACCATTGCACCGACTATTATAGTTTGTGAAATGTGAGAATTATCAAATATTTCAATTTTACTTGGATAGTTTTGAAGTTTAAAAAGTTCTTTTATTTCATCTAATATTAAATTTTGCTTATCATTTTTAAGTAATTCTTCAATATTTAAAAATGCTAAATCCAAAAGGTTTTTTTTATCGCCTTTTTTAGGAGTTGAAATAGTAATTTTTTTGTGAAATTTTTCTTTTAAAAACTCTTCAATTTCCTCTTTTTCACTTAAATCAATTCCACATAAAATTTGAGTTGAAATAATTGGCAAATCTTGAGAATAAAAATCGATTATTGCTCGTTTGTAAGCTTCATCTAAATCAAATTTTTCATCAATTTTTAAAAATGAGTGTGAAGTTGAAATTAATTTTCCATTTCTAATAAAAAGCTTCATAATAACGGCTTTATCAATTTTTTCTTTAATCACAAAAATATCAAAATTATTTAATTTTGCTAAATCAATACTACTTTTTAAAATAAGTGATTTTATCGCTTTGATTTTATCCCGAATTTCTCCTGCCTCTTCAAATCTAAGTTCACTTGAAAGTTTTAACATTTTATTTTCTAAAAATGAGATAATTTCATCTCTATTTTGAATTGAATTTATGGCTTCATCTATGATTTTTTTATACTCATCTTTGCTAATAAGCCCATCACAAGGAGCTAAACACTTATCAATTTGATAAAAAAGACACTTTTGTTTACAAGATTTTTTTTGTTTTAGTTTAAAAATTTCATAAAGTGCATCTAAAAGTTCCTTACTTCCAGAGGTAAATGGACCAAAATATTTAATATTTTTTTTGTTTATAAGCTTTCTTGTTATCTCAAATCTTGGATACTCTTCATTTAAATCTAAAAAAATATATGGATAAGTTTTATCATCTCGAAGTAAAATATTGTATTTTGGCTTTAATTGTTTTATAAGAGAATTTTCTAAAATAAGTGCATCGGTTTCAGAGTTTGTGAGAGTGTACTCTAAATTCACACTCTCACTTATCATTTTAGAAACTCTAATACTTAAATTTGAGTTTGGCGAAAGAGTTGGAGTAAATTTAAAATAACTTTTAACTCTATTTTTTAAATTTTTAGCTTTGCCAATGTATAAAATTTTTCCATTTTCATCAAAAAATTGGTAAATTCCACTTAAATTTGGTAAAGATTTTATTTTTTCTAACATAAAAGATATTAATTACTTTTCAAAAATCTCTCTAAATATCTTGTGTCAAAATTATTATTTTTAAAATCTAAATTATCCATTATTCTTTTATGAAAATCAATTGTGGTTTTAATTCCTTCAACTTCAAATTCACCCAAAGCTCTTTTCATTTTAGCGATGGCTTTTTCTCTCGTCTCACCTTTTACTATAAGTTTTCCTATCATTGAGTCATAATTTGGTGGCACAACATAGCCCGTATAAGCGTGAGAATCAATTCTAACATCTCTTCCACCAGGTGTTATCCACGTTGTAATTTTACCTGGGCTTGGTAAAAATTTATTTGGGTCTTCAGCAGAAATTCTACACTCAATTGAATGTCCAGTGATTTTAACCTCATCTTGAGAAAATAACTTTTCACCCTCAGCTACTCTAATCATCCACTCAACTATATCAATATTTGTAATCATTTCTGTTACAGGGTGTTCAACTTGCAATCTTGTATTCATCTCTAAAAAGTAAAAATTTTGGTTAGCATCAACCAAAAATTCAAATGTTCCAGCTCCACTATAATTTATATACTTCCCCGCTTTTACGGCCGTTTCTAATAATTTTTCTCTAGTTTGTGGTTTTAAAAATATTGCAGGTGCTTCTTCAACTACTTTTTGATGTCTTCGCTGAAGTGAACAATCTCGCTCACCTAAATGTATTACATTTCCGTGTTTATCGCCTAAAATTTGGACTTCAATATGTCTAGGATTTTTGATAAACTTTTCCATATAAATTGTACCATCACCAAAAGCAGTTAATGCTTCAGCTTCAGCAGCTAAAAATGAGTTTTTAACTTGCTCTTCATTCTCAACTACTCTCATTCCTCTTCCACCACCACCAGCAGCAGCTTTTAAAATAACAGGATAACCTATCTCTTTTGCCATAGCTTTCGCTTGAGTAACATCTTTAATAGCTCCACCACTTCCAGCAATTATCGGAACTCCAGCTTTTGCCATTACCTCTTTGGCTTTAGATTTATCGCTCATTAAGTTCATAACTTCAACACTAGGACCGATAAAAGTTATATCGTGAAGTTTGCAAATTTCTACAAAGGTTTGATTTTCACTCAAAAATCCATATCCAGGAAAAATTGCATCAGCATCACTTATTTCAGCGGCTGAAATAATTGTTGGAATATTAAGATAACTCTCACTTGATGGAGCTCTTCCAATACAAATTGTAGCATCAGCATATTTAAGATAACTTGCATTTTTATCAGCTAAAGAATAAACAGCAATCGCTTGTTTGCCCATCTCTTTTATAGTTCTAATGGCTCTAAGTGCAATTTCACCTCTATTTGCAACTAAAATTTTTTCAATAGCCATTTAAATTTTCTCCACTAAAAATAGTGGCATATCATATTCAATTGCTTGTCCATCTTCCACCAAAATATCTATAATTTTGCAATTAAATTCAGCTTCAATCTCATTCATAATTTTCATAGCTTCTAAAATACAAAGAGTTTGACCTTTTTTAACACTATCACCTTTTTTTATAAACACTTCAGCCCCTGGACTTGGTGCTAAGTAAAATGTTCCAACCATTGGAGATTTTATATAATCACCTTGATTAGTTTCACCAACTTCAGCAACTTTTGTTTGGTTGGCTTTTACTTCTTCTGACTTTTGAGAAATTGCTTGAGTGATTATTTCAGTTTTTGCAGTTGACTTTTCTAAAGTTAAAGAAAAATCATCTTTAGCAACTTTCAGTCTTGAGAGCGAACTATCATCAAATATTTTAATTAATTCTTTAATATTTTCAAAATCCATATTAACCCCTGTTGATTATAAAATTTAGCTTAGCATAATAACATAATTTTGTATAAAAAGTGTTAAGTGATTTAATAATTTTAAAAGTTTATTTATATTATGTTATAATTTAAACTTAATATAATTTTAAGGAAAACAATGGGATTAAAAGCTGATAGTTGGATTAGACAAAAAGCTTTAAATGAAGGTATGATTGAGCCATTTTGCGAAGAGCAAATAGGTAAAGGTGTGGTAAGTTTTGGGCTTAGTAGTTATGGTTATGATATAAGAGTTAGTAATGAGTTTAAAATTTTTACAAATATAAATTCGACTGTAGTTGACCCAAAAAATTTTGATAGTGCTAATGTTGTTGATTTTATCGGAGAAATTGCGATTATTCCACCAAACTCTTTTGCACTTGCAAGAACAATTGAGTATTTTAAAATTCCAAGAAATGTTTTAGCGATTTGTTTAGGTAAAAGCACTTATGCAAGATGTGGAATTATTGTAAATGTAACTCCATTTGAGCCTGAATTTGAGGGTCATATTACAATTGAAATAAGTAATACTACTCCACTTCCAGCTAAAATTTATGCAAATGAGGGAATTGCACAAGTTTTATTTTTGCAAGGTGATGAAGTTTGTGAAGTTAGCTATAAAGATAAAAAAGGTAAATATCAAGCACAAAAAGGAATTACTCTTCCTAAAATTTTAAAATAGAGTTTTTTAATGAATTTATTAACATTGACAAATGAGCAAACTATTAAAGTTTCAAAGCAAAGAAACATTCAAAATTTAACTATAAGTTATGAAGATAGAGAAATGCTTTTTAGCATAAAAGATAAAGAAAAATCTCTTTTTGAGATAACAAAAGAGATAAAAATTAACTCTTTTGTTGGGGTGATTGAGTTAAAAAGTGGATTATTAATTGAAGTTTTACCAAATTTTGAAAAAGAGTTTAAGATTTTTGAATTTAGAGAAAAGTTTTTAAATATGGTACTTTTGAACTTTGAAAATACAAATTATCTATTTTCAAAATTGGATTTAAAAAAACTTCCACTTAGTGAAACTATTATTTATTTATTTTTAAATAATCTTTACAATGAGTTTATTAAGTTAAATTTAGCCTTTAATAAAAATGAAAATTTAGCTTTTTCTATCTTTAAAGCTTCGCTTTATTTAATTTCACAAAATATAAATTTATCTTATTTAACAAAATATTTATTAGATGATTTATTAAACTCTTTAAAAGATGCAACTTTAATTCATTTAAATTTAGAACTTTTTGAAGATGAAAATTTAAAAAATTCTTATTTTAAGCCACTTTTAATTCAATTAAAATTTATTATGATTGAGTATTTACCTTTTGCAAATTCTACTTTGAATTATTGGAAAATCACATTTGATATTAATAGCTTATTTAGGGATTTTATAAATCATTTATTTAAGCGAAATAGGATAAATTTTGTACATCAAAAAGTTGCTTTTTTTGATGAGTATTTTGTAAATTTTGATTTTTTAATAAAAGAAGAGGAACACATTAGCAAATTAGTTGAAGTTTCGTGGGAAATTGATGAGAAAATATTGAAAAATATCTTTTTTTATATGAGTTTAAAAGATATTCAAAGTTATTTAATAGTTCCAAAACAAGCTACAAATAAAGAGTTTATTACTTTTGCAAATTCCAAAAAACTTTTTTTTATAAAAATTGATTTTTCTTTTAGTTTTGATACTTTAATGGATACAATTTTTAATTTTGATACAAAAAAAGATGAATTGATAGAGTGGTTTTATAAAAATAAAATAGATATTTCTAGTGCAAAAAATTTATTAAAATTAGATTATCTTGAGATAAAAAATAAAAATTTAACATTAATTCCACCTGTTATTTTGGATAATTTAATTCACTTAAAAAAGTTTAGTTTAATAGATAATTTTAATTTAATGAAACTTCCAAATTTGCTAAATTTAAAAGAGTTAAAGATTTTAAATATTTGCAATAACTCTTCAATTTTAATTGAAATTCCAAATTATATTTATAATTTTTATAACTTAAATGAATTAAATTTAAGTAAAAATAGTTTAACTACAATTGTGATTTTAAAACCGATGCAAAATTTGCAAAAGTTAATTTTAAAAGATAATAACATTGAAAGTTATTCATTAAAGTGCGAAAACTTAAAACTTTTTGATATATCTAATAATAATTTAAGTTATATTTTTGAATTACCATTTAATTTAAAAGAGTTGAATTTAAGTGGAAATAAACTAAAAAGTTTAACTCAAACAGTTACAAATTTATTTAATTTAACAAAACTTGATGTTAGTAGAAATGATTTAAGAGTCTTGCCAAATGAGATAGGTAATTTGGAAAATTTAATAGAATTAAATCTTTCATCAAATCGTTTAACCGAACTTCCAAAAAGTATTGAAAAATTGTTAAATTTAGAATATTTATATTTAAGTGGAAACTATTTTGCTAAATTTCCAAATGAAGTTATAAAGCTTATGATGATTAATAAAAACTTAAAAGTAGTGATAGAAAAGGAAGAGTTTAAAAAATCGATACCGTATTATCTATACGATAGAGTTTAAAACTCTTTAATTTTTTCTAATCCAACACTTGTAGAGTATTCATTTGATGAAACTTTATGATTTTTTAAATATCTCCAATATAAAAGTGGCACAACAACCAAAGTAAGAGCTGTTGAAGCGCTAACCCCAAATACTAAAGCAACTGCTAAACCTTGCCAAACTGGGTCAAAGATAATTACAAATGAAGCTAAAATAATCGCAAGTGCTGTTAAAATAATAGGAGTAAATCTAGTTGCCCCTGCTTCGATTATTGCTTCATCAAGTTTTATACCTTGTTTTAATAAATCATTTACAAAATCAACTAATAAAAGTGAATTTCTAACAACAACTCCTGCAAGTGCGATAAAACCTATCATACTTGTAGCTGTGAAATAAGTAGGAGTAAAAATATTCATTAGTGCATGACCTGGTAAAACTCCAATAAATGTGAGTGGAATAGCCGTTAAAACAACTCCTGGAATTCTAAAGTTAGAATAATAAGCAACCATTAAAACATAAATGATAATAACAGCTAATCCAAAGGCAATTCCTAAATCTCTAAAAGCATCAAAAGTTATCTCCCATTCACCGCTCCAATTTAATTCATATCGTTCACCACTTTGATTATCAATTGCAACTAAATTAAGTCTAGGATTTCCATCATAACTTATACTATAACCATCTAATCCATTGTCTTTTAGCTCAAAGAAAATATCAAGTAGTGCATAGAGTGAGCCTCGTTTATCCATTTCGCCAGTTACCATTACAACTTGAGCTAAATCTTTACTTGAAATTAGTACATCTTTTTTTACCTCTTTAATATTAGCAATTTCGCTAAGAGGAACTAATTTTGAGCTAGTTTGCGACATTAATTGAATTCTTTCTAAATCTTGTATTGAATTTCTATATTTATCTTCAAATCTTACAAAAATCTTAACTTGCTCTTTTTCGCTTGGAATATGTACAATTCCTGCTACGATACCATTTAAACCAATATTAAGCTCTTTTGTAATTTGTTCTGGCGAAATTCCTGCAAGTTGAGATTTTTTCAAATCAGGCTCAATCACATATTTATTAACACTCTCATCAGCTACAATATCAATATCTACAACAGCTTCGGTTTTTTTATAAAGCTCTTGAATTTTTTCAGCTAAATTTAAAGTTCCTTCTTGAGTATTTCCGTAAACTTCCATTAAAAGAGTTGCTAAAACTGGAGGTCCTGGAGGGTCTTCTACTAATTTAATATTTGCATTAGCTATAGTTTGACATTTTTGAATATCTCCCCTAACTCTACTTACAAAGTCAATTGAGCTTTCCTCTCTATCGTGTGAGTTTACTAAATTTACCCTAATTTCGGCTAAATTTTCACCCTTTTTCATACTACTTCCACGAAGTAAACCATTAAAATCTATTACTCCTCCAATGCCTACAAAAGTTTCATAATCAGTCACTATAGGCTCATTTTTTAATACATTTTCAACACAACTAGCAACCTCTTTTGTTGCACTGATTGAACTCGTTGTTGGCAAATCTATTGTAATATTAAATGTGTTTTTATTAGCATTTGGCAACATTTTAAATTGTACTATTTTTAAAACTGGAAGTGCTAATGAGATGAAAAATAGTCCAATTATCAAAAACATAAACATATATCGCTTATATCTAACCTCTAACATAGGCCTTAAAAAAGCACTATAAATTTTAAAAAGTTTTGATTTTTTGATATCAAACGGTTCTTTGTGTGTTTCGTGATGAGGTAAAAATCTATAAGCAGCCCAGGGTGTGAAAATATAAGCGATAAAGAGTGAGCTAAGCATTGCAATTGGTACATTAAATGGAATTGGTGCCATATATGGTCCCATCATTCCGGTTACAAAAGCCATTGGAAAAAATGCAAACATAACTGTTAAAGTAGCTAAACTAGTAGGATTTCCTATCTCGTTTGTAGCAAAAATTATAGTTTTTACTCTATTTTTAACACCTTTTGAGAAGTGTCTATGAATGTTTTCAATTACAACAATTGCATCATCAACCAAAAGCCCCAAAGATAAGATAAGTGCAAAGAGTGTAATTCTATTTATAGTTTGCTCAAACATCATTCCAACAAATAAAGTTATTGATAAAACTAAAGGAATTGCGATAGATACGATAATAGCTTCGCGAGTACCAAGCATAAATACAAGTAAAATAACAACTATAATAATAGAAATAACTAAATGATAAATCAACTCATTTACAGCCTCATTTGCCTTATTTCCATCATTTCTAGTAACAATCAAATCAACTCCATTAGGTAGAGTTTGTTTAATTTCATCTACAATTTTTAACACATTTTCAGCTACAAAAACTGCATTTGAACCTCGTTTTTTAGCTACAAAAATACTAACTTGATTTACTTTTTTATTTTTATCAAAACTTAAATTATCTTTATAACCAACTCCAGCATTGAAATAAGTTTCGTGTTTTTCTAAATCAACTCCATCTTCAATTGTTGCAATATCTTTTAGATAAATTGGGCGATTTTCATATATTGCAATAATAATATTTTCGATTTCATATTTAGATTTTATAAATCCATCGAACTCTATCGGAACTGAAAATTTTCCATTTTCAAACTCTGATAATTTTCCAGCTGAATTTGAGCGATGAAGCGATTGCATAAGTTGAGTAATAGATAAGTTATAAGCTGCCAATTTATTTGGGTCAACCAAAACATTAAATTGTCTCTTATGCCCTCCTAATATTCCAACGACTGAAACATCATTTACCCTTGAAATCGGGGTTTGAACTCTTTGAGCAATTCTATATAATTGCTCATCGCTATATGTATCAGATGAAATTGCAAAGGTTAAAATAGGAACTTCATCTATATCAATTGGCTTAAAAATCGGTGGTTCTACACCTTTTGGAAGTTTATCCATATTTTGGGCGACTCTATCATAAAGTTTAAGTAGTGAAATCTCTTTATTTTCACCAATATTAAACCTAACTGTAACAACTCCCATTCCATTATGAGCCATTGAGTAAATATGGTCAACTTCAGTCATCTCCATCAAAATTCGCTCAAGTGGTTCAATAATAATGTGTTGCACCTCTTCAGCCGTTGCACCAGTATAAGGTACAACAACATTCGCTGCTGGGACATCTATTTGAGGATTTTCTTCTCGTGGAGTAAAAAATACTGCGATTAAACCAAGCACCATAATAGAAACTGCGATTAACGGAGTTAAAGGACTAAATAGAAACTTTCTTGAAAGTTTTCCAGCGATGTTTAGTTTTAACTCATCTTCAATCGATGCTATTTCACTTTTCTCATCTCTTAACTCATTTTTTAAGTTTTTTATTTCATCTTTGAGTTCTGCCATTAATTAAGCCTTTATTTAATTATTTGCCCATCTTGTAAATCATTTCGTGGATATAAAATAATTTCACTATCAATACCAACTCCTTCAATCTCAACTTGATTTGAAGTTTTATTTAATATTTTAATTGGTTTGAATTTAACTTTATCATTCTCTTTTATAAAAATCCCACTAATACCACCTCTTTCGACTATAGTTGAAGATGGAACTAAAATAGCTTCTCTTTTGTCTGCATTTACATAAACCTTTGCATACATTCCTGGGGTTAAATTTTGAGTGTTTTCTAGTGAAAGTTTTAAAACATAAGAGTGAGTTGTTGCATCAGCTGAAGGCACAATTGAGATAATTTTACCTTTTGTTTCTTTATTGATTGCTGGAATTTTTACACTCGCCTCTTGATTGACATTTAAATATTTTATATCAGATTCTTTAACAAGTGTTTTAACTCTAATTCCATCAAGTGAAGAGATGATTAAAACGGGATTTCCAGCTGCTACAATTTCGGAAGTTTGCTTCATTTTTGAAATTACAATTCCACTAATTGGTGAAGTTACTTTTGAGTATTTAACTTGTGCTTTTGCTTGTTTTAAACTTGCTTCAGCTTGAGATTTCATACTTTTAGCCAAATCTAATTGAGATTTTTTCATTTGCATATTAAGTTCCATTTTTTCAAACTCTCGTTTTGGAACTACCTCTTTTTCGTACAAATTTTTATATCTTTCATAATCTTTTTTTGCATCTGCTAAATTAAGTTCAGCCATCAAAAGATTTGAATTTGCCTTTGTTAAATCAGCTTGTGCCGAACTTATTGCATTATCAATATCACTTGGGTCCACTTCAAAAAGTAAATCTCCACTCTTAATATTATCGCCCTCTTCTACATAAATATTTTTAATATATCCTGTAAGTCTTGTACTGATGGCTCTCTCTTCTTTTGAGTAAACATTACCTACATACTCTTTTTCAGAATATAATAACTCTTTTTTTGCTTTTGTTGTCTCAAGTGCAAATAAATTAATTGCCAAAAATAGAAATAGTATCGTCTTTTTCATTTACCACCCTTTACATTGTTCGCCAATTGATAGCTTTAATCTTGCTGAAGCGATAGCTTCATCATACTTAGCTTGAATAAGTTCAGCTCTAGCTTTTAATAATCCAGCCTCTTTTTGTAACAATTCACTCATATTAATCAGTCCATTTTTATACATTTCACTAGCTTTTTCTAAAACTTCTACTGCTAACTCTTCAGATTTTATCTTTTCGCTTATAATTTCTCTTTTAGTTTGAAGATTTAAGTAATTACTCTCAACCTCAAACTCAACTCCACTTCTCATATGCTCAAGCGATAAAGTTGCTTTTTGATAATCAATTTTTGCCTCTTCTTTTATAGCATCTCTTTGACCACCGTCAAATAGACTATATTTTAAGCCTAAACCAAGAACATAATAATCTTTATTTCCATTTAGTGATAAGGTATCATCATTAAAGCCATATTTTGCCTGAAATCCAACTGTTGGATAGTATGCACTCTCATCAAGTTTTATTTTTGATTTTGCACTTTCAGTATTAAACTCCATCCACTTCAAATCAAGTCTAGTATCTAATGCTGATTTTTTTAAATCTTCAATTGTTAAATTAGCCTTTTTACACTCAACAGTTTTAAAATCTTTTACTTCATTAATATCACTAGTTGAAGTTAAAAATTTCAAGTTAGCAAGTGCCAGATTATAGCGATTTTTCGCATCTATCATTTGGGCATTTACTTGTAAATCCCTCTCTTTTGCTTGAAGCACATCTATTTTTGTAACAATTCCTTCACTAAAAAGAGCCGATGAAAGTTTTACAAAACTCTCTGTTGCACTCTTAGCTTTAATAATCGCATCTATAAAATATTTTGATGCAACAGCCGCATTATAAGTTTGCAAAATATCGAAAGCTAGCAATCTTTCATCTCGTTGATATTTTACATTTTCAGCTTTTAATTGTAAATTTGCAATCTCTTTTGCATAAGTTAATTTATAACCCGTAAAAATTGGAACTTCATAACTTATAGTTGTATCAAAACTTACTCTTGCATCTGGATAGTTTAAGTTTGATGGTTCAATATTTAATAAATTTGGGTTCTCTTGATTTGCTAAAAAATCATTAAATCCAAAATCGTTAAAAGTGGCTTCTCTTGAGCCTAATTTGTTTGCAAATACAAACATTGCATTATTAGTATAAGATACATCTTCGCCAATTTTTACTTCCCCAAAATCCAAGCTATTTGCACTTTCAACTTTAGTTTTAGCTTTGTCTATTGAAAGCTTTTTTGCTTGTAACTCTTTATTTTTTTCCAAAGCTAACTCAAGTGCTTCTTCAAAATTTACACTTTTAGCTAGAATTAATGTTGGTAACATTGCTAAAAAAGCTAATTTCCTCATTACCCATCCTAATTTTTTTTAGTTTAATTTTAGATTGTATTTAATTTTGTGTTAATAGTTACTTATTTAAATTATTTAATAACATTATTTTAAGTGATTAAAATTATAATTTGAAGTTATTTTTTTTAGAGTACAAAAGAGTACTCTAAAAATCAAAGTTGTACAAAAGAGATACCTAAACAAGCCTTAAGTGAACCAAGTTCATTTAATACATTTTTATTGACATCATTATCTACTATAATAATTGCTAATGCTTGATGATTATCAGCTCGACCTAATCTAAAATCAGCAATATTAATATTATGTTTTGCTAAAATCGTTCCAACATCACCGATAACTCCAGGTATATCTGAATTTTTAAATAAAATCATTTTACCTTTTGGTTTAATATCAAGCCCACAACCATTAATTTCAACTATTCTCTGTAAATTCTCTTGAAATACAGTTCCAGCAACTTTTATAACTTCACCTTCTGTTGTAAGTTTTAGTATAACTTTATTATTATAACCACCGTGAGTTGTAAGTTTTTCAGTTGAAATTTTAATTTCTCTCTCTTTTGCAACGTGAGGTGCATTTACATAATTGATACTATCGCCTATTGCCTCGCTTAAAGCCCCAACTGTGGCAAAAGTCGAAAGAGATTCTAAAAAATTTGAAATTTCACCTTCAGCTGAAACTTTTATTGATTTAATTGCACCTTTTGTTGCTTGAGCACTAAAAAATCCTATTTTTTGAATTAACTCTAAATATGGTTTTACATATTGTGGAAGTTCGCTCTCTTTAATTGGTAAATTTAGTGCATTTGGATATGAAATACCTTTTACTGCTTCAATCGCACACTCGGCCGCTTGAATAGCTATTCTTTCTTGAGATTCTAAAGTATTTGCCCCTAAATGTGGAGTTACTGTAATATTGTCTAAATCTAGTAATTTATGATTTGTTGCAGGTTCTTTAGAAAAAACATCAATTCCTGCGAATTTAATTTTGCCACTTTTTAAACCATCATATAGTGCTTCTTCATCATAAAGCCCACCTCTAGCACAATTTATCAGGATAACTCCATCTTTCATTTTAGCAATTTGCTCTTTAGCAATCATTCCCGTTGTTTCTTTATTTTTTGGAGTGTGAATAGTTATGATATCGCATTCAAGGATTTTATTAAAATCCTTTGTATATTCAACTCCAACATCAGTTGCTTTTGATGCGGGAATATATGGGTCATATGCGATAACTTCCATCTCCATTGCCCTAGCTCTTATTCCAACACGACTTCCTATATTACCAAAGCCGATAATTCCGATAGTTTTTCCAGCTAATTCAGTTCCATACCAATTTTCTCTTTTCCAAACTCTTTTATCTTTAAGTTCAGAATGAGCATAAGGAAAAGCTCTAGCACAACCCAATAAATGTGCAATTGTAAGCTCAACAGCGGCTAAAGTATTAGCGGTTGGAACATTCATAACAACAATTCCTCTTTTGCTACAACCATCGATATCTACATTATCAACACCAACTCCAGCTCTAACTATACCTTTTAATTTTTTTACACTATTTAAAAATTTTTCATCAACATCAGTTGAACTTCTAGTTATTACTAAATCAGCATCAGCTATAATTTCAAGTAGTTTTGTTTTATCTTCATCTGAAGCATTGATGTATTCAATTTCACTATCGTTTTGTAATAAATCAAGTCCTTTTTGGTGAATATGGTCACACACCACAACTTTATATTTTGCCATTTATTTTCCTCTATTTTTCTAAATTATATTCGATTGAGTAGTTGTCAAGTTCATTTAATAAAGTTTTAAAAGAGTCTTCAATACTTGTCATTATGATTAATTTTATAGTATTATCTTGCTTAAAATAAGAGTATTCAATATTTTGAGATTGTTCTTTTATTACTCTACTTAAGAGAAAAAATTGATAATCATCAAGTTTATCAATCAAAATTTTATAAAGAGCTTGAGCTTTTACATCTTTATTTAAATCAAATTCTATAAAAATTTCAGTAGCAGGAAAGCGATAAGTTGGAGAGTCTTTTTTAGCAAATTTATCAATCCAACTATCCTCGTTTGCCTCTTTTATAAGTTCTTTATCGCTTTTTGTTTCAAAATTTTCTTTTAGCAAAGCTTTATCAATTG
>DZAZ01000051.1 GCA_022729755.1 Helicobacter cetorum
ATTGTCGATACTTTATTGGCTTTAAGTAAATATAAAGCTTGCAATCTTTCTTTTAATTTTGAATTTTTTTCGCTTTTATATAAACTTTCCAGCACCTCTAAACTTTCCACTATGTCTATTTTTACATTTCTACTTTTCATAGTGAAATTATATCTAAATATTTAGCATATTTGCTATAATATGCAAGATTAAAAAAAAATATTTGTGTTGTATAATTTCGTAAAAATTTCACAAAAAATGAAGGCTCTTTGTTTGGGAAAATATACAAGTTACAATAGTTAATTTTGTTAAAAAATTAAATGTACAAAAAAGATAGGAGTTGGTTATTCGCAAGGTCATTAAAAGATGAGGTTTTTTGTTGCGATTTTAGTAGCAATTTTAGTGCATTTGGTTTTGTTTATAAATTTTGAAAAAGAAAAAATCAAAGATTCACCAAAAAAAGTGAAAAAATCGCAAATTAATCTTTCTAATTTTAAATTAAAAAAAGAGACACCAAAAGTTAAAAAAGTCGAAAAAATAGAAAAAAAACTAGAAGTAAAAAAAGAGATTATTAAAGAAAAAAAGACTGTTAAAAAAATAGAAACTAAAATAAAAAAGAGCGAAGAGAACTTAAGTTTAATTGTATTGAATGCACTTCAAAATAAAAAAGTAGAAAAAAATAGCAAAAAAGAAGAGAATTTAATGGGTTTTTTAAAAACTTCAACTGCCTCAAAAAATCAAGTTAAACTTGAAAATCAACCTTTAAAAGAGTTATATGAAGATGAGTTTGAGTATCTTTCAAAAGATGAAAAAGAGTTTTTAGAGGATAATTTGGCAAAAATAGGTTATATTACTCAAAAATACTTAGAGTACCCCGAAGTTGCGGGAATGACAGGACAAGAAGGAGTAAATGTAGTTGAATTTTATCTTTTTCCTAATGGCGATATTAATTCGCTTAAAATTATAAAAGGCTCAAACTACACAATGCTTGATAAAAACAGCATAAAAACAATAGAGTATGCTTACAAAGAGTATCCAAGACCAAAGCAAAAAACTAAGGTTAGAATTTATACACATTATCACATAATCAAATATTAATGCAAAGTTTTATAAAGCTTAATTGCATCATCTACATCTGATTTTTGGGGCTTTGTTCTAATTGAACAATAATAAATTTTACCATCGCTTTTTTTTGTTCTAAGTACAGTTGCATCAACCCAATAATAATTTCCATCTTTTGTTAAGTTTTTTACAATTCCTCGCCAAAAACCCTTAGTTTGAATTGCATCCCATAGCATTTTAAAGGCAACTTTTGGCATATCGGGATGTCTTACGATATTATGAGGCTTTCCGATTAATTCTTCGCGAGAATATTTTGCAATTTTGCAAAAAGTATCATTTACATAAGTTATAAAACCTCGTTCATCTGTTTCAGATAATATATATAAATCATCAAAAAAAACTTCTTGATTCATGTTAAGCACCTCTCTATAAGTTAGAGAAATTATTTGAACTTTCCCTAAAAGTTTTAATATCAATTTTAAAAATTTCGCTCTTTTTATTATACCACATTTCGATAGCTTCCATTTGCTTAATAAGTGTATAATAAAAATTAATCCTCACATCCCTTGCTATAATATCAAGAATATTTTACAAAATAAAATAGTAAATTACTATAAATAATTTATTAAAAAAGGGTGATTTACAGATGCTATTATCTTCTCATCCAAAGCTAAAACTACTTATTGTTTGGAAAAAGCTGGTTTAACGAAAAACCAGAATTGTTTAAAGATGGTTATATTTAAATGACTATAGTAAGGTACTTGATGTGAAAGTTATCTCTAGTATAAATAAAATTGAGATTAAAATAATCACTATTTTTTTGATGAAAGTTGCAATATTTGAGAGATGATTTAATCCAATCGCGATAAAAAGCCCAATTATTAAAAATGATGGAGTGAAATATCTAAAATCTGTATTACAAATCGATGGATAATCAAATGCAAATTTAATTATTAAAATTAAATTTAAAATTAAAATAATAGAAAGTGTTTTTATGAGAGTAGATTGCTTTAAAAAGTTTAAAAAGAATGAGATGAGTCCAGCTACAAAGATTACTGCAATTAAATCTATCAATTGGATTAAAAGTTTTAAAAATGGATTTTTAGTAAAAAAGTGTCTATAATCAAACTCTCCAAATAACATTGTGCCGTATTGATAGGTAAAAAATGACCTTCTTACTAAATCGCTTCTAGTTTCGTATGAAAATGATTGTGCTAATTCTATAAGTTTTGAAAGATTAAAACTAAAAAAGTAATTTATATCCATCACTCCTATCTCTTGTCCTGCAAAAATTCCACTATTTACAAACCTAAATTCATTCTCAATTGGCAAATAAACCCTAAAAAGTGTTAAACCTAAAATAAAAACTCCAACAATACTAAAAATATAAATTCTACTTTTTAAAAGAGCAGTTTTATAATTATTCATATAAGCTAAAGTTAAAAGTATAAAAAAAGTTAAAACTATGCTAACTGATGAGAGTTTTGTGAAAAAAAGTAAAGTTGTAAAAATCATCGCTAAATAAAAATTTGTTGTAAAATGACTTTTATATGATTTGATGATGTAATAGAGTGAAATAATTGCTAAAACCATATTTAAGACATCATTGTTTATTCTAGCTGACATATAGATAAATGATGGAGTAAAAGCCAAAAATCCGAGTGCAATATTTATAATAAACTTTTCATTAGTGATTAATTTCAAAGTTTTGTAAGCATAAATAATAGCAATAATTGAAAGAATGACAGAAAAGAGTGAAATAAAATAAAATATTTCGCTTTCACTCAAATTGAAATTTGCCAAAAACACATAAATTGAACCAGCAATAATGTAATAGAGTGGTTGTTGAGGTGCTTGAATTAATTTATGAGGTGGTGCAATTTCAAAATTTTGTGCAAAAAATCTTATATAATCTGTATGCGATGGAAAATCGTGCTGAAAAAGTGAGTATTCATAAGTCAAAAAGTAAGCAATTCTAAGAAAAATCGCACCAAAAATGATTAAATAAGTTAAATTAAAATTAAAACCACTCTTTAACTTATCAATTAAAATAAAATAAAATTTATATAAAAGTGTTACAATCGGTAAACCAATCAACAAAAAAAGCAAAATATAATCAAAAACACCGAGAACTTGCTTGATTTTGAGTGAATAATTTCCACCATTATTAAAACTCACAATTTTAATAATATTTCCACCTTTTTGTAACTTCACATCAAAAATATACCCATATTCCCAATCTTCATACTTATTTGGATAAATACTCATTACTTTAGAAATATTTACTTTTTTGTCATTGACAATTACCTCTTTTATCTCATCATCACAAGCTATATTTAATCTTATATTTTGTGAAATGTGAGAATTTAAAACTCCCTCAAAAGTGTGAACTTTAGCAACTAAAAAACTACTCATAACAATCGTTAATAGAACTAATTTAGCCCACCAACTTAAGCTAAACATAATATTTGCCTTTATTTTAAATTTTTTGATGAAACATTGTATAAACTTAAAAATAAAAACTATGTTAAATTTTATTATTTTTATTTTATTTTATTATCATTTTATTTTAAGGTATGTATAATTAAATCTTTAATTTATTTTTAATTATAGGAGGTTTTTTATGAGTTTTGTAGATAACTTTAATAAAGGTGCGAAAAGCTCTGAAGCTGTTCACACTACAAACATAAATACTCACTTTGAGACAATTTCAAGAAGTCAAAGTGAAGTGAGTTCATTTTTAAAACAAACTTATCAACTTTTTGCAGGTTCACTTTTAGCGGCGACTATTGGAGCTTATGTTGGGCTTGGAATGGCACCAGCTATTAAAAGTTGGTATTGGGGCTTAGTGATTTTAGAGTTTGCTTTACTTTTTGGCGTTTATATGACAAAGAAAAAAGCTGGACTTAATCTTTTAATGTTATTTGGTTTTACTTTTATATCTGGTTTAACCTTAACTCCACTTTTAAGTAATATTTTAGCAATGCCATCAGGTGCTGGAATTGTCGCAAATGCCTTTATGTTAACGACGGTTATTTTTGGCGGTTTATCAATTTATGCAATGACTACTAAAACTAGTTATATGGAGATGGGCAAAGGGCTTTTTATCGCACTTATTATTGTTGTAATTGCTTCAATTATTAATATTTTTCTTGGAAGTCCAATATTACAAATCGTAATTTCAAGTATTGCAGCAATTTTATTTAGTGCTTTTATTCTTTATGATACTCAAAATATTATAAATGGAAATTATGAAACTCCAGTAGAAGGCGCAATTGCACTATATTTAGATTTCCTTAATTTATTTGTTTCACTTTTACAAATTTTAGGAATTATAAGTAGCGATGATTAAAGAGGATTTTTCTTCTCTTTATCGCATAATAGATGCAAATCTCAATCGATTAAAAGAGGGGATTAGAGTGATTGAGGATGTTTTTAGATATATTTATGATAATAAAGAAATAGGATATTCTCTGAAAGAGATTAGACATTTAGCTAAAATTGATAATTATGAAGAAATTATAAAATATCGCAATTCAGAAAATGATTGTTTAAGAGAATCTACAAAAAGTGAACTTCAAAGAGAAAGTTTAAATAATTTAATAATTTCAAATTTTAAAAGAAGCCAAGAATCAGCTAGAGTTTTGGAAGAAATTTATAAATTAATTGATATTAAACTTTCAGAAAATTTTAAAAATATCAGATACAAACTTTACACAATTGAAAAAGATGCGCTAACTCAATCCTGAATTGCCCAAATCCAAAAAGGTATCACTTCAATTAAAACTTCATCAACCTTAAATTTAAACTCTTCATTTATCGTTATAACTTTTATATTTTTAATATTAAGTTCTACTAAATGCTCTTTTATATTTTTTATTTTATTTTCTAAAAGCTCTTTTGTAATAAAAGAAATCGTTAAAATTGCTAATTTTTCATTTACCAAAAAAAAATCTAAAAAATCAGTAAAATAAAACTTTTTTTGTTTTTTTAAAAGTTCTAAAAATACCATATTTTCAAACTCTTTTGGAAAATTTCTATTAAATGAAATTGCATTTTTTAAGCTAAAATCTATTAAATAGAGTTTTTTATTTGCTTTTGAATTATTATATTTTGGTACAAAAAATATAATTTTATCGCTTAAAAACTTTTCTATTATTGCATAAAATCTATCTTTTGAAAGTTTTATTTTTTTCTTTAAATTTGTAAAAATTTGAAATGGAGAAGTTGCAAAACCTGAAGATAAAATAAGTTGTTTTAAAATTAAAAATTCAACCTCATCTTTAACTAAATTTTTAATAATAGATTGTAATTTTTTGATTTTTTGATGAGGATTTGTAAAGTAAATTTCAGGAAAACTTCCATCTTTTAAAAATGAGTTAAAACTATGAATAGCCTCAAGATGCCGCTTATCAAATGAAATATACTCTTCAAAATCTAGTGGAAAAACCTCTTTTATTAAAAATCCACTTAACTTTTTTAATTCAGTTGAGGTTAATAAAATTTTTTGAGTATTTGGAAGTTTAATAGAATAATCAAAATTTTCAATAACTAAAATTTCAATTCTATTTTTTTTAATAAATTCATCTAAATTTTGGCTCAAATCATCTTTATCAATTCGTTCATCATCAAAATCTAAATATAAAAAACTCTCTTTTTTAAACTCTTTTAAGTAATTTATTAAAATTGAGCTTTTTCCACTTCCTCTAACTCCAATAAGTAGAGTTTTATCCGAAGTTATGGAAGTTTTTCTATCGAGTAAATTTATCTTTTTAAAATCAATCGGATAAATATTTTCTAAATTCAAAGTTTATCGTTTAACAACTCAAAAATGATATCTTCCATTCTAATATTATCAACTGCCTTATTTTGCACAAAAGGAATTGGTGCAAAATCTGGAAAATCAAAATAATCGGTATCCCAATCATCTTTTGTAGGGAAATATTCAGGCACTTCTCCTGGATAAATTATCACCTCTTTATCATCTCCTACAATTTTACCTTTTAAGCAAGAAAGTCTCCTATTATCGTGGATTTTTACTAAGTTTTCGGTACTTTTTATAGATGAAATAATTGTCGAAATAGTTTGCACACCTTGTATATCAATTTCACCTTTAGCCTCTTTTATAATCATTTCTAATAAAGATTTATAATTATTATGTTGATTATTTGCCACATGGTCGGCTTTTGTTGCACAAAAAATAACTTTATCAATTTTAGTTTTAAACAATCTTGTAAAAAAGTTAAGTTTTTCATAAGAGTAAATTGACATTATTATTTTTAAAGTTTTCACCATATCTTCAAATGGATAATAACCGTTTTTTAAGGCTTTTAAAACATCAACTAACACAACTTGTCTATCAAATTTACTAAAATGATTTAAGTGAAACTCTTTTACAAACTCTTCGACATATCGCTCATATCTAGCTTTAAAAGTCAAATAATAAGAATCTTGTGCTAAAGCCATAGTTTTTGGAAGTGGAGTAAAATATAAAATCTCATTATCTTTTAAATTTGCAGGCATTATAAATCGCCCTGGTTGAATTAAACTAAGTTTTGAATTATTACATTTATATAAAAAATTAGTATATTTCTCTACCAACTCTTTTTCTATTTTTTTATCTACTTGAGATTTTAAATCGATTTTATTTAGGCACTCAAGCCACTCTTTAGCTAAAATTTTTCTAGGCTCACTCTCAAATAGTTTAAAACTCTGTTCACTCCAATCCTCATAACTCTTATTTAACAGCTCAATATCAACAATCCACTCCCCAGGATAATCGATAATTTCAATATCAACAGTTTTAACTTTTAATATTTTGTGTGCAAATTCAAGCCTTAAAGTTATCGAAGAAATATCGCTTGTTGAAGTTGGCCAAATAGGTTCTTTTTGTGAAAGTTTACTCAAAAATTCATCATATTTAAATTGTTCTAAATTATCATTTTGAATAATTGAAATCTTAAATTGTTTATTTAATTTAGTTTTTAAATTATTATTATTTAATAGTTGATTTATAAGCGAAGTTATAAAAATTGTCTTACCACTTCTACTAAGTCCAGTTATTGCTACTCTCACCTTTTTATGCGATAAATCCATATTTTTTTGCAATTTATTTAAAATTTTTTTCATTTAAAATCCATCTTTATTTATATCAAAAACTTATCATTATTGTAACATAATTATAGTGAAATTCTACAAGTTTTTAAATTTGGTATACTTCTTGCTTTATACCTCTTAGAAATTCCTATAAACTAAAGGAAAAAGGTATGCAAACAGGCTTTTATGATGCAACTGGTGGTATGGTTGCAGAATTTAATCGATTAGATACAATTTCAAATAATTTAGCAAATATAAATACAAACGGTTTTAAACGAGATGATGTAATTGTTAGCGATTTTGTTAGAATGCTAAAAGAGGCAAGAGATGAATTACCTCTTCAAAATCATACAAAAGATGGGGCTAAATTTTTAAATCGGGCAATGACAAAAACTCCTCATATTACCGAAGATTATACTGATTTTCAAATGGGTAATTTAATTAACACTGAAAATTCACTTGATTTTGCACTCAAAAAAGATAATTTATTTTTTCTAGTTTCAACTCCAAATGGTGTAAAACTTACAAAAGATGGAAGTTTTAGCTTAGATAGTGATGGAAAATTAGTTACAAAAGATGGCTATCCGGTTTTATCAAGTGATTATGCAAATGGTACGAATCCTGAAGATAGTTTTATTCAAATTCCTAGTAATATGACAATTTCAACTGATAAAGATGGAATTATTCACGGAATGGATACAAATGGAAATCCTTTTCCTCTTTATAGATTATATGTTGGTAAGGTTGAAAATCCAAGCTATCTATCAAAAGAGGGAAATAATTTTTATAGACTTGATAAAATGAGTGATTTACAAATAGTTGAAAATTCTGGTGGAGTTTTGCAAGGTTATATTGAAAAAAGTAATGTAAATGCAGTTTCTGAAATGGCATCTTTAATTACTACTCAAAGGCTTGTGGAAATGCAACAAAAAGTTTTAAAAACCCATATGGATGACTTAAATGTTGAAGCTATTACTAGACTTGCAAAAACTAAAGGTTAAAAGGATAAGTAATGATTAGAGCTTTATATACGGCTGCTACTGGAATGAAAGCCGAACAATTTAATATTGATACAATTTCCAATAATATTTCAAACGTAAATACAATTGGTTTTAAAAAGAGTCGAGCTGAATTTGCTACTTTAATGTCTCAAACAATGGAGTATGCAGGAACTCCAACGAGTGGAACAACGATGAGTCCGACGGGAATTGAAGTTGGGCTTGGCACGAGAGTCACTTCAAGCAAAAGAATGTTATCTGAGGGTAACTTAAAAGAGACAAGCAATAATTTAGATGTAGCAATTACAGGCAAAGGAATGTTTCAAATAGAGTTGCCTGATGGAACAATTGGTTATTCAAGAGACGGAAGTTTTACAACAGATGGTAATGGGGATTTAGTTAATTCAGATGGATATAGATTAATTCCTGGAATTAATATTCCACCAGATTCTATTCAAGTAAATATTTCTCCTGATGGTACAGTTGCAGTAATTCAGCAAGGTAATGCAGCACCTCAAAATGTTGGACAACTTGAAATTGCAAACTTTGTAAATCCAGCAGGACTTCACTCTATGGGTGATAATCTTGTGCTTGAAACTGTTGCTTCAGGAGCACCATTGATTGGAGTACCAGGAGCTGATGGATTTGGAACTTTGAGACAAGGTTTTATTGAAATGAGTAATGTTCAACTTGTAGAAGAGATGACAGATTTAATCGTAGGTCAAAGGGCTTATGAAGCTGGGTCAAAATCGATTAAAACAAGCGATGATATGCTACAAATCGTCAATGGATTAAAGAGATAAAATTTCTTTAATTTTGCGGTGTTTCCTCTTCCTCTCCTTCACTTTGTGTAGAACTCTCGCCAGAAGCAATATCGATAACTTGTGCAATATCTGTAATATAACTTGGTTGTATTGGCTCATTTTTAATCTCTTTATTATCTTTATTATTTGTAGTTTTAGGTCTCTCCTTTTGTGCTTGTTTTGGCATATCTTTATTATAATCTCTTATTTTATTTTTTATTTTATCTTCAATCTCTTTTTTCTCATAATCTAAAACTTTTTTATCTTTAAATGGACCATTATTTTTAATTAAATTTGCTATATCTGAAGCTTTATTTGGTTCAATTTTTGATAAAACTTCACCCATAGCTTTTCCCTCTAAACCTAATAAAATCTCTGCGGCTCTACTAATATCCATAGCTTCCAAAATAGGTGCTGATTTACTAGATTTCATTTTTGCGATAATACTAGAAACTTTATCATCTTTTTCTTTTTTGACTTCATCTGCAATTTTTTTATTATCCGTAAGCATTTTTTTTATATTAGTTTGCATTCTTTGGACATCTTCCAAGTTTTTTGTAATATTTTGTTCTTTTTCTTTTAACTCTTTTTCTATATTTTCAATTGAATTGTTAGTTGTGGTTTTAAATGTATCAAAATTTTTACCTACTTTTTCCATTTCAGTGATAATTTTGGTAAGCTCATCTCGTCGCTCTTCAAAAATATCGCTACAATCTGTGATTACCTCTGCATTTAAATTTATTAAAAATAAAAAAATAAAAATCCATTTATACATTTTAATATAACCTTTTTGTTTAACTTTTCGATATTTTCCAAAATTTAACTTAATACTTCATTAAATTTAATGTTAAATGAAGATAAAGAATAATTTAACATAATTTAGATAGAATTTTCACTCAAAAAAAGGTTTATAAGGTTTTAAATGAATATTATAACTGGAAAAGTTTGGAAATTTGAAGATAATATAGACACAGATTTAATTATTGCTGCAAGGTATTTAAGTACTTCTGACCCACACGAATTAGCAAAACACATTATGGAAGATGCTGACCCAGAATTTGCAAAAAAACTGAATGTAGGGGATATTTTAGTTGCAGGGGAAAATTTTGGATGTGGAAGTTCTCGAGAACATGCTCCAATAGCTTTAAAAGCGGCTGGTGTTGGTGCTGTTATAGCGAAAAGCTTTGCTAGAATTTTTTATAGAAATGCCTTTAATATGGGACTTGCTATTTTTGAATTAAAAGAGGCTGATGAGATAAATGAGGGCGATTTAATTAAAATAGATATGGAAAAAGGGCTTATTTTAGATGTAAAAAAAGCTAAAAGTTATAATTTCACCCCAATTCCAGAGTTTATGCAAGAGTTAATCAATAGTGGGGGACTTATAAATTATGCAAAAGTTGAATTATTAAAAGAGGCTAAAGTATGAAAAAATATAAAATTGCTTTAATTAAAGGCGATGGAATCGGACCTGAAATTATCGAAGAAGCTGTTAAAGTTTTAGATTCAATTTCTGTTAATTTTGGGTTTGAACTTGATTATAAAGAGTATTTAATGGGTGGCTCTGCAATTGATGTTGAGGGTGTGCCACTTCCTGATGAGACAATTAGAGGGGCGTTGAATTCTGATGCTGTGCTTTTTGGTGCAATTGGTGGTCAAAAATGGGATAATCTTCCGAGAGAATTAAGACCAGAAAGTGGATTACTTAGATTTAGAAAAGCACTTAATGTATATGCAAATTTAAGACCAGTTTCAGTTTATGAAGAGCTTATAAATGCTTCTACTTTAAAGCCATCAATAGTCAAAGGTGTTGATTTGATGGTAGTTAGAGAATTGACGGGAGGAATTTATTTTGGTGAACCACGAGGTAAAGATGAGCAAAAAGCATTTAATACAATGGTTTATTCAATTAGTGAAATTAAAAGAATTGCAAAAGTAGCTTTTGAAATTGCACAAAAAAGACGAAAAAAACTTTGTTCAGTTGATAAAGCAAATGTATTAGAAGTTAGCCAACTTTGGAGAGATGTTGTAAGCGAAGTTTCAAAAGATTATCCTGATGTTATGCTTTCACATATGTATGTAGATAATGCAGCAATGCAACTTATAAGAGAGCCAAAACAGTTTGATGTAATTTTAACTGGAAATATTTTTGGAGATATTCTAAGCGATGAAGCTAGTATGTTAAGTGGCTCAATTGGACTACTTCCATCGGCTTCAATGGGTGGAGATATAGCAATTTATGAACCAATTCACGGAAGTGCTCCAGATATTGCTGGACAAGGTGTTGCAAATCCGATAGCTACAATTGCAAGTGCGGCTATGATGCTTAGATATTCGCTAAATGAAAATGAAGCGGCTAAAAAGATAGAAAATGCGATTAAAAGGGCATTAAGTGAAGGATATCGTACTCAAGATATTGCTAGTTTTGATGCAAAAGAGATTTGTTCAACTAACGAAATCGGCTCAATTATAGCTAGTTTTGCTTCAAAATAATGAAAAATTTAACACTAGCTGAAGTTTATGAATTACAAGGGTTAAAAGATGAAGCCCTTGAAATTTATAAAGATATGTTAAATGAAAATCCAAATAATTTAGATGCTAAAAGAGGAATGAAGAGAGTTCGTGGGCTTAGGGAAGAGTTTAGTGGAGTGGATAAAAAAATGCTAAATTTTTTTATAGATATGGATACAAAAAGTGAATTTGTAGAATTTGAAAGGTGGCTAGTTGGAATATGGACATAAAAGATTTGGTACTTTCAAGCCTTGAAGAGCTTGAAAACGGTGTTTTAAAAGAGATAGCTAAAGATAGTGATAATAAAAAAGAGAAAGAAGTTGAAAAAAAACAAGAAGTCAAAAGAGAGATAGAAAAAAACAGTAAAATAGAAATTGAAGAAGATATAAAAATAACAAAAGATGGTAAAAGTATAGAGTTAAAAGAAAAAATTATAGAAAATGATAAAGGTGAACTTGAGATAGAGAGTTCTTCTTTTAAATTTAACGATGATAATGAATATAAAGATTTTTTATTAAATTTGAGAGAGCGATTATTAGTTCTTTTTGAGGGATTAAAATCATCAAACAATAAAAAAGTAGAAGCTAAAGTTGATTTAGTTCTTAATTTTTTTGAATATTTACTTGCTACAATTGAGGATAAATTAGAAAAAAAATAGATGTTAAATTTTAAAACATTTAAAAATTTCCTTGAAAATCTCCTTTTTTTAAAACAGTTTTTTGCAAATTACACAAATAAAATTTATATTGTTGGTGGTTCACTTAGAGATACTATTTTAAATAAAGAAATAAGTGATTTTGATATTGAAGTGTTTGGAGTTGATGAGCAAACTTTTATAAATTTAATGCAAGAGTTAAAATCAGTTGGAGTTGGCAAAAGTTTTTTTGTCTATAAATGGCGAAATATCGATATTTCACTTCCAAGGGTTGAAAAAAAAGTTGGTTTTGGGCATAGGGCTTTTGAAGTAAGCTTAGCAAAAGATGAAAAAATTGCTTCAAAAAGAAGAGATTTTACAATGAATGCCTTAATGTATAATTTATATACAAATGAATTGCTCGATTTTTGGGGTGGAGTAAATGATATTGAACAAAAAATTATAAAAATAATAGATGAAGAAAAATTCAAAGAAGATAGTTTAAGAGTGTTTCGTGCAATGCAATTTAGTGCTAGATTTAAGTTTAAAATTGAAAAAAATAGTTTAAAAATTATGCAAAATATTAATTTAAATGATTTAAGTAGTGAAAGAGTATTTTTTGAATTTGAAAAAATGTTTTCATCAAAATATTTGTATTATGGGTTTTATTACTTTTTTAAACTTAAAATTGCTAAGAAATTATTAAATTTAGAGATTGATTTTAAAACTTTCTTAAAAACAGCAAAAGAGTTAAAAAAGTATCAAAAAAATTTTAATCACCAAAATTATAAATACTACTTTTTATATATATTATCTAAAAATTTATATATAAATTACCCTAAAATAGCCTCTATCTTAAAATTTCCAAATAGTTATATAAAAATACTCTCTATTCAAAAATCTATCCCAAAAAAATTTAATGATAAATTTTTACTAGCTCTATCTTTAAAATATCCTCTTAAAAATTGGTTAGGAAATTATAAATTTATTGATAAAATTAAAAGTTTAAACATTTATGAAAACTCTTTTGAAACTAATATAACTTCAGCTGAAGTATTAAAAGATGGATTTAAAAATAAAGAGATAGCAAAAGAGATAAAAAGAAGAAAACTTTTAAAAATCACAAATTTTTAAAGATATTAAAGATACAATTTTATTAATTAATAAAAGGATTTAACTTAGTCTAAAGGTTTAAAAATGGATTTTCTTTCAGTTAGTGGTAATGCTAAATTAAGTGGAAAAATTGAAGTTTCAGGGGCAAAAAACTCGGCACTTCCACTCATTACTTCAACAATTTTGGCAAAAAATTTAGTCAATATTTCAAATATTCCAAATGTTGTTGATATTAGGACACTATTAAAACTTTTAAAAAATTTGGGAAGTGAATTTGAGTTTGATAATAATTTATTAAAAATTGACTCTTCAAAAATTCACGATACAACTGCAAATTATGAAATAATCAAAACAATGAGGGCTTCAATTTTAGTATTGGGTCCACTCTTAGCTAGATTTAGGAAGTGTGAAGTTAGTTTACCTGGAGGTTGTGCGATAGGTGAGAGACCCGTTGATTTGCACATCAAAGCACTTCTTCAAATGGGTGCCGAAATTGATATTAAAGCAGGATATATTGTTGCTGAAGCTAAAAAAGGGCTTGTAGGAAGTGAGATAGTATTTGATAAAATCACAGTTACCGGAAGTGAAAATATTATTATGGCGGCTAGTTTAGCAAAAGGTAAAACCACACTTTTAAATGTTGCAAAAGAGCCTGAAGTTATCCAACTTTGCGGAGTTTTGAAAGATGCGGGAATTGATATTAGTGGAATAGGAACTGATGAAATTACAATTTATGGAACTGATGGTGAACTTTTAAAATTTAATGATATTGAAGTAATTCCAGATAGAATTGAAGCGGGAACTTACCTTTGTGCAGGAGCTATTACTAATTCAAATTTAAAATTATCTAAAATAAATACTTTACATTTAAGTTCAGTTATTACTAAGCTTAAAGAGATGGGGTTTGAGATAGTTGAAAGTGAAAGTGAGTTAGAGCTTTTTAGTGCTAAAAAAGTACATCCAATAGAAATTACAACAAGTGAATACCCTGGATTTCCAACCGATATGCAAGCCCAATTTATGGCACTTGCTACAATTGCAGATGGCACGAGTGTGATTGAAGAGCGACTTTTTGAAAATAGGTTTATGCACGCAAGTGAATTAAGACGACTTGGAGCAAATATTAAAACAACTGGAAGAGTAGCTACTATTGTTGGTGGAGCTGAATTAATCGGAGCTGAAGTTATGGCAACAGACCTTAGAGCAAGTTCAGCTTTAGTTTTGGCTGGACTTGTAGCAAATGGAGTAACAAATATTCACAGAATTTACCATTTGGATAGAGGTTATGAACGACTTGAAGATAAACTTAGTTCAATTGGTGCTAAAATATTCAGAGGTAAAGCTAGGGCTTAATTGAAATGATTTTGAAATTAAAAAATTGTACTATAAAGCAATAAAGGAGTGATATGAAATTATATATCGATTATGGTGGTACAAATTTTAGATATCAAGTGGCAAATGAAAGTGAAATAATCAAAGAAGATAAGCTATTTTCAAAAGATATAAATTTAATTGAATTTATAGAAAATATGCTAAAATCGTTTAAAATTAATTTTGTTGGTATTTCATTTGCTGGTCAAGTAAATGATGGTGTGATTGTATCGGCTCCAAATATCAATACAAAAACTTTAAATATCAAAGAGTATTTTTACTCTAAATATAAACTTCAAGTAGAGATTGACAATGATTTAAAGTGTGCGGCTTTAGCTGAATATTCGGCTAAAAAAGAGGCTAAAATGTTGATAGCACTCTATATCGGTACGGGTGTTGGAAGTGCGATTATTGAAAATGGAAAAATAGTTAGAGGAAGTTTAAATTTAGCTGGAGAAATAGGACACATTTCATATAAAGAAGCACCTTTTAAGTGTGGATGTGGAAAAAATGATTGTTTGGAGCTTTATTTATCTGGAAGTGGAATAATAAAATGGGCAGAGTATCACGAATTATCAACAGAAAATATTTCACTCAAAGCATTAGAAAATGAAGAAATTGAAGCAAGTTGTAAATTTGCAAAAGGCAAAGTAATTTCGGCTAAAAAAGAGATTTTAGATAATTTTTATAAATCTCTCTCTTTTGCTTCATCTTTGATAGTTACTCTTTTTAATCCTGATTATTTGATTATTGGAGGTGGAATTGTGCAAAACAATCCTAAATTAGTCGATTTTATAAAAGATGAAGTAAAAAATAGAGCTTTTTCACCATCTACCAAAAACTTAACAATAGAGTTATCCCATCTTAGTGAGGGAAGTTTAAATGGTACAAAATTTTTAAAAAATTATTAATAATTAAGGAAAATAAAATGGAATTACCAAGTCAATCAGAGTTTGAAAAAATTCAACAAGATAGAGAAAGTCATAAATATCATACTAAAGTAGCCTATTTTAGTATGGAGTTTGCAATTCATCAAGCATTAAAAATTTATTCAGGTGGACTTGGTTTTTTATCAGGTTCTCATATGAGAAGTGCATACGACCTTAATCAAAATATTATGGGAATAGGTATTTTATGGAGTTATGGTTATTATGACCAAACTAGAAATGAAAATAGAAGTATGGAAGTTGTATATAGAAGAAAAAAATATTACTTCTTGGAAGATATTAATCTTAAAGTTACAGTTCATATCAATTCTAAGCCCGTTTTAGTAAAAGCATATTTACTTAAACCTGAAGTTTTTGGAACAGCTCCAATTATATTGCTTACAACTGATATTGATGAGAATGATTTTTTATCAAGGACGATAACTCATAGGCTTTATGATGCAAATGAAGAGACGA
>DZAZ01000110.1 GCA_022729755.1 Helicobacter cetorum
TTGCTACTACATAATAAAGTGTCCCAGCTTCGTTGCTTGTTGCATTTATTTCTGCACTGTTTATTGTTGTGTTATAGTCTTTTATATCGCTTAAGGTTGGGGCGGTGGTGTCGGAAGCACTTGGTGTGCTTATTGCACCATTTTGCCAATCACCACACTCACCACTTGTGCCATCTACACCATTTATTTTAAATGAATATGTACCTACACCACCCTTATCAAAGGATGACATTACAATTATATAATTTTGTCCAGCTGTCATATTTACATTTGTAATTTTTGACCTATATGTAGTTTGTGAATTAATATCATCATTTGCATATATTAAATTTGTCAGTGAACTATTCTCATTAAAATCACCATCATATACAGCCATCCATGTATCTGTACTATCTACACTTGCATTTGTAATATTAGCTGTATCTACTTCTATTGTATATGTATCTGTTGTAGTTGGTGTAAATGTAGCTACTGAATAGCTATATTTAGTAGCTGTATATACACTTGAAACTTGTGAAATTTGTGAAGCACTCCATGTGATAGCTGAATCATTATTGACCATATCATCTATACTGTTATTATCCCAATAATCTATATCTGATGGAGTCCATGGTCTATAAAATGTAAAACTTGTAGTTAAATTACCCTCATATCGACTCTGACAAGTAGCTGAATGTGCTAGTGTAATTGTACTAGATAGTATAACACTAGATAAAGCGATACTACCTACAAATTTATCAAGTAGATTAGGCATACATACCTCCTTTTGTTTTTAATTTTTTTATATAAAACATATCACTATACCTTGTTATTTTGCAAGGTATAGTGGTGCAAACTACGGCTGCCTATCTGGATATAATCCTAAGACACATATGAGATACTGCATAGCTAATGATGGTTGCATTACACTAACTGGTGTTGGAGAGCTACTACCCAGTGTAATAGGATTATATTTTAGCTCAACTGATGTAGGTGAATATGTCTCAAACATACCGTGTACAGCTTGTATTGTAGAGTATGTGATATTTTTACCATTTATCGCTGATGATGTTGTAGCTGTCTGCACACCTTGTGTACCATTTAGTATTCTTAACTGACCTGTTAGCTTTGGTATATTTGCTTGTGTTAATGTTACTGCACTATTACCACTTACTCCTTTATTGTTAATAGTGTACGACATAGACTTTATACATTTAGCTGTTGCATTATTATTTTTAAAGTTTGGTAGATTAAAATATGTTCTACCGTCTCCACCATATGATGTACCTAGTAGTGAGTATAGTGCTTGATTTGTAGATATCTGTATTTCTTGACCTTCACATGCCATCCAGCCTTTTGGTATTTTCATCATTGGCCATAGCCTGATTTCACCTAAATATCCTACCATGTTATATCCTTTTTTTATTATTAGGTTTATTAAAATTATTTATTAGAGTCCCTATAAATCTTGTAAAACTACAAGATATCTATTGTAGGTCAGGGTATAGACCTTTTATGCATATGATATAACTTATGTATATTGTTGGTTGTATCACATTTATACTTATATTTGGACTATCGATATTAAATATTGCTGCACAACCTGCACTACCTGTCATATTGAGTGACACAGGTGCAAATCTATTTACTAATAGTGGAGTAGATGCACTATTATAGACATTGTCTGCTGATAATGCTGTCGATTGCGATGCATCGTCTTGTGCTTGGCTATTTGTAGCCATCACAGCATTTGTCGATGACATAATTGGCATATTATCTACTGTTAATGTTGTAGATGACTTACCAAAAGCACTAGATATATGATGTGTATCATTGTAATGTACTGGTACTCTAGCCTTAAGATTTGGTAGTCCAAACGTCTTAACACCATCTCCACCATAAGTAGTACCTAAAATAGAATACAAAGCCTCATACTCTGATATATTTAATAACTCACCATCACAATAGGCATAATTGATAGGTAATATAGCGCCAGCAAATAGCCTAATCTGTCCCAAAAATTCATCCATAGATTATTCCTTTTTTTGTATTTTGTATTAATTAGAAATTGGGAATACACCATTTACACATATTGCATATACTAAATCTATGGTAGGTTGCATAATAGATATTGGTGTATTACCAGATGTATTGGTATATAATAACTGTTGTTGTGGTATAAGCTGACCTTCACTACTATTTGTATAAAAATTATCTAAAAGTTGTGTTGTTTTGCCACTTTTTGTATTAAAAGCGGAACACATAGTCATTTGTACTCCACCACTATTAGTATATGCACTAGTAGTTGCTACATCTGATTGCAATTGCATACGACCATATATCGTAGGTATATTTTGGACACTTATTGTTGAAGATGTAATATTTGTATTTACTGATGTTGCCAAACTTGTTTTTTGATTGCTATTATCTCTATGTGCTACTATATTACCTACTAGATTTGGTAAGCAAAATGTAGTGCTTGTAGCAGCACCATATAATCTACCTATTATAGAATATAATGCTGGGTATTCTTTCTGACTTAATTGACTACCATCGCATAACATAAAATTGACTGGCATAAACTTGTAAGGGATTAATATAATCTCACCCGTATAGTAATACTCATCCATACTACTCTCCTTGACTATATATTGTATTTGTAGCAGCTATGTAGTTTAGGTTTAAATTCATACCCCAACCTGAATTTTCCTCACTATCTATTCTTGTAACTCTTACTGTAAAACCTGTATTTGTTATATTTCCTACTGATACAGCAAAATTGTCTGTATATTTGTTTAATGGATAGTTAACACCATCCAACACAACAGTAGCTAATACTATGACTTGAAATGGAATTCCAACTGGTGGCGGAGTAAAAGGCTTTGGAAATGTAATAGCAAAATCTTTACTATTTGTCGAACTCTTACCTAAATTAACTTGTACATTCATTGATAACTCCTATATTTTTTTAATATCACTTTTGAAATATCTATTTATCACACAATAGTTTTACAAAAAATGATATCTATATATTATAATATAATACATCAAATTATTAAATAAATTATTAGTTTTATTAATTAAACATTTATATGTTTACATCATAATATCTAATAAATTTCTTTTAAAACTAATTGATAGATAGACTAACAAATAATATATAATATGGTTGAATTTTATTCATAATTTAATTAATTTTAATTATTGTTTTTAGTGTTTTAAAAGAGGCATATTAAGTTTGATTGATATTTTTTATATTGTAATAGATTGAAAAGTTCAACCTTTAAATCTATTACTGTGACTTCTTTACAACTTTCACTTTTTTATGGATTATGATAGTTGATTGATGTGCCATTTAAACATTAAATATAAGTTTTAAAACATCTATTTTTAATTCCACTTCCATGTGTCTGGACTAGTATTTGTAACTAAAACACCTATTCCATAATCACTAATTACAACTACCGCATATCTGTCTTGGTCATAGCAATTTAATTGATATTCTCGACCTTTTTCAGACCAATTCCAATAATCTCTGGCTCCACCTTTTGGTGCAAAAGCTCTTGTCATAGACATAGTTGCTGGTGCAAGTCCATTAACATCTATAGAAACTTTATCACTACCATTAGACCATGATACAGTTCCTTTTAAAGGAGCATTAGTAATATTTACAACAAAAAACTCATGAACTCCATTTCCCACCATTTCACTTTTAGACTCTTTTATTTCGTCTTTTAAGTTCATTTAACTTCCTTTTTTTAATTTTTACTTAATTATTAAGTAATAGAAATATCATATATTTTAATGAATTAAAAGTCAAATATAGTTTGAATAAATTTTATTTTTTAATCAACTGTTACATTAAGAAACATTTTTAATTACTTAAAATCTTACCACCCACATAATAAAAATTATTTGACTAAAATACTGATGTTACGATAAGTTGAGTTTATAGTGTATAAAAAGGTAATTGTTGCTAG
>DZAZ01000111.1 GCA_022729755.1 Helicobacter cetorum
AATAAGTTAGAATTTTTTTTGCTACACTCTACAAAAAATTCACTAATTTCGCCAATAAGTGCAATTAATGGCTCATTTATAAAACTATTTTCCCAAGCATTAAAATAAATACTTTTTATCTCTTGATTTTCAAGATACTTCTCCCACATCTTTAAAAATGTACTTTTACCTGTTCCCCAGGGAGCATTAATACTGATTACAAAACTTTCACTCAAAGTATTAATCAAAGATGTTAAAAACTCTATATCTTCTTTTCTATTTAACCTATCATTTCTAAAAGGATTATCACTATTTACCTCTAAATTTTTAACTTTTTTTAGCATCAATTTTACCTCTCATCTTTAAAATTTGCATATATAAATCCACCTACACCAATAATAACCACAAAAATTAAAAATATAATTAAAGCTACATCAACACTACCCATAAAAAAATCCTTAAGGAAGAATTATAAATATGTTATCATAACATCCAACAGCTTAAGGTTTAAGTGAACATAATATATAACAAAAAGTAACACTTTAGCATTTTATGTAAAATAAACTGTTACAAATTGAGACATTAAATTCACCTTTATATTAAAACTAATGACACTCTAATTCTAAATATATTTACTTATGTTACAATTTTTCAAAATTAATTTAGGAGAATTTTATGAGTTTTATGGAGAGTTATAATTCGCACAAAAATGAGAGAGAAGCACTTGGAGTTCCACCACTTCCACTTGATGCAAAGCAGAGTGCTGAAGTGATTGAGCTTATAAAAGCAAATGATAAAGATAGCGGAATTTTAGTTGATTTATTAGCAAATAGAGTAAATCCTGGAGTTGATGATAGTGCTTATGTAAAAGCTGCATTTTTAAATGATATTTTACTTGGAAAAGTTAAAGTAAGTGCGATTAGTGATTTAGATGCGGTTGAAATGCTCTCAAGTATGCTAGGAGGTTATAATGTAAAACCTTTAGTTGATGCCCTAACTCATAGTAATAGTGAAGTAGCAAAAGCTTCAGCAAATGCCCTTAAAAACACACTTTTAGTTTATGATATGTTTAATGATGTGGCTGAACTTAGTAAAACTAATGCTTTAGCAAAAGAGGTTATAACGTCGTGGGCAAATGCAGAGTGGTTTTTAAATAAAGATGTACTTGCTGAAACAATTACACTTAATGTTTTTAAAGTAGCAGGTGAGACTAATACTGATGATTTAAGTCCCGCTAGTGAAGCTTTTACAAGAAGTGATATTCCACTTCACGCAAAAAGTATGCTACAAGCTAAAATGAGTGATGGACTTGAAACAATCGAAAAATTAAAACAAAATGGGCATAGTGTGGCTTATGTTGGTGATGTCGTTGGAACTGGAAGTAGTAGAAAATCTGGAATAAATTCAGTTCAATGGCATATGGGTGAAGATATTAAAGGTGTGCCAAATAAAAGAACAAAAGGGGTAGTAATAGGAAGTATCATTGCTCCGATATTTTTTAATACGGCTGAAGATAGTGGATGTTTGCCGATTAAAGCTGATGTTTCTAAAATGGAAATGGGCGATGTTATTACAGTTAAACCTTATGAGGGAAAAATTTATAAAAACGGTGAAGTGATAAGTGAATTTAAGCTTGAGCCTAATACAATTGCTGATGAGTATCGAGCTGGTGGGAGAATTCCACTAATTATCGGTAGAGGTTTAACGGCTAGGGCTAGAGAATTTTTGAAAATGCCAAAAGAGGAAATTTTTGCAAAACCTGAACAACCAAACGATAGTGGCAAAGGTTACACACTAGCTCAAAAAATGGTAGGTCGTGCTTGTGGAATAAATGGAGTTAGAGCTGGAATGTATGTTGAGCCAATTTGTGCAACTGTTGGAAGTCAAGATACAACTGGACCAATGACAAGAGATGAGGTAAAAGAGCTTTCAGCCTTAAGCTTTAGTGCTGATATGGTTATGCAATCATTTTGCCATACAGCAGCTTATCCAAAACCAGCAGATATTAATCTACAACACACACTTCCTAATTTTATAACAAGTAGAGGCGGGGTGATTTTAAGAGCAGGTGATGGGGTAATTCATAGTTGGTTAAATAGACTTTGTTTGCCTGATACTGTTGGAACGGGTGGAGATTCTCACACAAGATTTCCAATTGGGATTAGTTTTCCAGCTGGAAGTGGGCTTGTGGCATTTGCAGCGGTAACGGGAGCAATGCCACTAAATATGCCAGAATCAGTGCTTGTTAGATTTAAAGGTAAAATGCAAGATGGTATAACTTTACGAGATTTAGTTAATGCAATTCCATATTATGCGATTAAACAAGGACTTTTAACAGTTGAGAAAAAAGGTAAGAAAAATATTTTTGATGGCACAATTTTAGAGATTGAAGGACTTGAAGATTTAAAAGTTGAACAAGCATTTGAACTTAGCGATGCTTCGGCTGAACGAAGTGCGGCAGCTTGTACAGTTAAGCTTAATAAAGAGCCGATAATTGAGTATTTAAATTCAAATATTAAATTAATTGAAGAGATGATAAAAGCTGGTTATCAAGATGCTAGAACACTTGAGCGAAGAGCTAATAAAATGAAAGAGTGGTTAGCAAATCCTGAACTACTTGAGGCTGATAGCGATGCTGAATATAAAGAGATTATTGAGATTGATTTAAATGAGATAACTGAGCCAATTTTAGCTTGTCCAAATGACCCTGATGATGTGGCAACTTTGAGTGAAGTTCTTGCAAGTGATAGACCAACAAAAATTGAAGAGGTTTTTGTGGGAAGTTGTATGACAAATATTGGCTTATTTAGGGCTTTAGGTGAAGTTTTAAAAGGTGAGGGTCAAGTGCCGACAAGATTATGGATTTGTCCTCCAACAAAAATGGATGAAAAACAGCTTATTGAAGAGGGATATTACTCAATTTTTGGATTAGCTGGAGCTAGAACAGAAATGCCAGGATGTAGCCTATGTATGGGTAATCAAGCAAGAGTAGCTGAAAATTCGATAGTATTTTCAACTTCAACTAGAAACTTTGATAATAGACTTGGAAAAGGGGCTAAAGTTTATCTAGGTTCAGCTGAACTTGCAGCAGTTTGTGCGATACTTGGAAGAATTCCAACGAAAGAAGAGTATATGAAAATTGTACCTCAAAAAATTGCTGGAAAAGAGAATAAAATTTATAAATATTTAAATTTCCATCAAGTAAGTAAGGAAGAGTTAAAAGCTATGGTAAATTAGCTTTTTTTCTTTTTTATCAGCACTAAAAAATTTTTAAATATCATTTAAATTAAACTTACAATAAAAACAAGCACCATCTTCTTTATTTTTTACAAAAATTGAACCGTTTAAATGTTTTTCCATAATTATCTTAGACATATAAAGTCCAAGCCCCGTTCCATTTTGAAACTCTTTAGTTGTGAAATATGGTTCAAATATTTTATTGATATATTTCTCATCCACTCCTCCTGCATTATCACAAATTTTTACTATATAATTATCATTTTCACTAAAAGAGTTTATCACAATGGTTGGTTTTTCTATCTCTTTAAGTTTTAATATGTCTTTTGCATTTGAAATTATATTTAAGAATATTTGTACTAACTCATTTACATATACTCTTAATTCTCTATCTTCAATCGAAATTTTTACATTTATTCCATTATTTTCTAAACTTTGACCAATAATATTTAGTGTAAATTGTAATATTATAGATAACTTCTCCATCTCTTTTTCTTTATCTGGTTTAAAAAAATTTCTAAAATCATCTATTGTTTTAGATAGATATGTAACTTGCTCATTGATAGAGTTTAATCTAGTTTTAAACTCCTCTTTTTTTATATCATTTAACTCAACATCAACTAACATATTATTAACACTCATTCCAATCGTTGATA
>DZAZ01000112.1 GCA_022729755.1 Helicobacter cetorum
TAATAATATTGAAATTGCTGATTTTTTTAACAATTCAAATAAAATAACATCTTTGGTAACTAAATCTTTTGTTAAAAACTTATAAATTTCATTAACAAATGTTCTCGAATTTTTCCAAGCTTGTAAAAGCTCAATTTTTTCTTGTTTTTGATACATAACTTTTTCCTTTAACTTAATAAACTTTCCACATCTCCGTTTAATGTTGCCATTAAAACTATTGGCATAATATTTGAATTCGGTGTTATTTTTTCAAAAAAATCTTCAACATCATCTCTTGATGGTTTTTTTGATGTAAATTTTGATTTAAACGAAGCAACAATATTTGAAGCAACTTTTTTTTGTTCTCCGCTTAATTTAAATTTATCCAACATTTCATCAATTCTGTTAACAGATTTAAGCCATTCCATAACCTGAAATGAAATTGTCCATGAATAAGCACCGCTTTTTAAGTGATAATCTCTTTGTGTAAAATCAGCCATTTTTTTTAAAACTTCTTTTTCGGCATCAACATTAAAATATCTTGCCAAAAAAACATAAAAAGTAAAAACAGGTTCATCTGTTGTGATTTTGTTGTCATAATCTTTCCAAAATCTTAATGCAGCCTCTTCAAATTTCATATTTTGCTCCTAAAAAAAGTTAGCATTCATATTATATTTTTTATTGAGGTAGTAAGTCAATAGAATAGTTAAAATTATTTAAATTCTTTTAAAAAATCAACCACAATTTTTAATTGTTCTTTGCTTTTTTCATTTGTATCATTTAATGATATTGCTTTTTCATGAAATTCTTTTGATTTTTCAATAAGTTTTTTTGATTTTTTTAACTTTCCCTGTTCAAAAAAACAATAACCTGCAACATAATATAAATAATCATTTTCAGGACTTATTTCAATGGCTTTTTTGATGTTTTCATAAGCTTCTTTATATTCTCCGGTTGTAATATAATTATTTGCAACTCTGTTGAATTTAATTACTTTGGGATTTTTATCATTTCCTGCTTTATCATCAAAAAAGAATAAATTATCGGTTGAAACAGGTTCATATTCTTTGAATTTTATATTTGTTTCATTTGTATTTTTTTGTTCTCTTTTTAATTCTTCAATATAACTTAAGGAAGTATTAAGATTATCTTTTAAAGCTTCATTATCTTCATCTAATTCCAAACCTTTTTGATAATTCTCCGATGCTTTTTTTAATAATTCTACAGATTGTTTATTTACACCTTGTTTAAAAAAATAATTTCCTACTTCGTTAAATGTATAAACATCATTTGCAAATTCATTAGCAATATTAAAACAATCTGTTGCTTCTTTTTCTTTTTTATTTTTGAAATAAAATTTACCTTTTTTTATATGAATTTCCGAAATATTATTTTTGATATCTTCAAAAAATTCCGAAACATCCATTGTTCTGTCTTCCATATAGGGGGATAAAACCCGAATTGCTTTTTCATTTGGTAAAACAAAAACAAGAGCTGGATATCCTTCAACCTTATATTTTTCTTCAAGTTTTTTATTTTGTGTGATTTTAACAAGTGGATAGTTGTTTAAAAGAGATGAAATGTTATTATTTAATAAATAATTTTCTTCAAAACTGTTTGACAATTCTGATTTTGTTGAGTAAAAAAATATACCGATTAATGTGTTTTTCGCAGAAGCATCTTTAACAGCTTTAAGAAAACCTTTTTCCCCTTCATTCCATTTTAACTCTATTGATTTTTCTGATTTTTCACTCTTATTCCCATCAACTTCAATAACAATTTCTTTTGAATTGGAATCGGAATCAACTGTTAAATCACCTTCTTCTCCGTTTCCATACTCTATTTTAACTTCTTTTTCTTCATCAACACTTGAATCAACTTCAATTATTATCTCACTTTTTGAATCCTTTTGATTTGTTTTAGTTGTTTTTTTTCCACCGTATAATGATACTGTTAAAAGTAAGGAAATTATAATAACTGCTATTTTCATTTCGCCCCCAAATACATAAGTTGTAATTATATGTTAATAATATAAAAAAAGCAAATAAAATAGAAAAATATAGCTATTTTCATTATACAATAAATTTTATTTTACTTTTACGGCAAAATTTATTATAATTCAAATTGTATGCCTATTGGGGCTTATATGAAAAGAGATCAAAAAATTGATGCTGGTGATTCTTTATTAAAAAATATGGAATCAAAAATAAATGATATTGCTTGGAAATCAAGATATGAAGAATTCAAGCCTTTCCATAAATCTTTTAAGGATATTTATAATTTAAAAGAAACATTGAAAAATGAATATAAAACAATTTCAAAAGAAGTTAAAGAGTTAAATGAATTATTAAATGAAGAAATTGCAAATACAGCTAAATTAATAAAAAATTTTTATAAATCAACAGATGATGAATTTAAAGATTTTTTTAAAACCGGAAAAGTTATTGATGTTTTGGGTGCTTCTTTACGAAATGAACTTATTGATGTTGACTATCTTATAAAGGGTTTATCTAAATATACTAACTTAAATTTTTCAAAAGAGCAAATAACAATTTTAACAAAAAAAAGAAACACTCTTGAAGAAAAAATAAATGCAATGGAAGATGTTGAAAGAAAAGAAGATGAAACAACAAATTCTCTTAAAATTGCAGAAACAGAATGGAATCATTTATATAAAAAAATCAAAACTTTTTTTAAAAACGAATCTAAAAATAATTTTTTAGCAACTCTCAAAACTAATGTTTTGTGAGGACTCCGCAATTTGTGATTTGCAACTTTTGTTTGTATATTTGGTATTATTTGTTATTTAAATTAAAATCATTTGATTTTGACCATGATGAAATGGATTTTTCACCTGAGTTAATGTCTTTTCCGTAAAAATGGAACATTTTTAAAGTTGTTCTTTCCATATCTTTGAAAACTTCATTGCTTTGAGCAATTTTATCATAAAATTTAACAACATTTTCGCCTAATTCAGTAATAATGGTCATTCTGTTTTGTTGTGTTTGTTTAGGATTTTCAATTTCTGTTGTTGTTAAATAAAATTTTGATAAATCAGATAAATCCAAGTCAAATTGAGATAAAACATAAACATCAAAATTTACTTTTCCTGTATCTTTGAATATTCTTAACGGAAATGCAACCATATCTGTATCAAGTGATAAATAAATTGGTTCAATAGTTGCTTCTTTTGGCATCATTCCTTTTGTCATTCCGTATTTTATAATAATAAAAGACCAATTTCTGTCAATATAATAAACATATTCTTCTTGGTTTAATTCTGCATAATTATTTTCTTTTAAGTGTTTATTAATTTCATCAAATGCTTTTTGACCTATTTCTTCGGTTTTAAAAACATCTTTGATAATTATTTTATTTGCATTTTTTGCAATTACAGGTTGAGGTTTTTTTGATGTTTTTGCAGATTTTGTATCTTTTTTTGTGGTATCTGGCATTCCTTCAGGCAAAGTTGCATTAAACAAATCGGTAAAAACACCTTGATTAGATGCTTCCCATTTTTTTAACGGATTCGGAATTGGTAATACAAAAATAAATTCATCTGTTTCTTTTTTTACTTCTTTCTTTTTTGAATCTGTATTTTCGGTTTTAATATTCTTTATATTCATTGAATAATCAAAAGAAAAAACCATTTCCATACTTCCGACAAGATACAAAACAAAAGAATTAACTTGTTTAATGTTAAAATCACCTTCAATAGTTGTTTTTAACATAGGTTTACTGTACACAGCAAACGAAATCAAACATAAAAATAATAATAATTTTTTCATCACAACCTCCAAATAAAAAACAAGGTTATTATAGATATTTACTAAAAATTTGTCAATTATTTAGCAAATCAATTGAAAAACCTTAACGTA
>DZAZ01000052.1 GCA_022729755.1 Helicobacter cetorum
CAAGAGCTAGAAGTTTAAAGTTTTTGTTTTGATATAAATACTGTATATTTTCATAGTAGCGGTTTCTATAATAATCTGCATCAAACCTATCTCCGCTGACTTCACTAAATTTTCTAAAAAACACCCTCTCTTCCAAACTCTCCTTCTCTTCGCCAAATGGTTTTATGCCAAGTTCATTTAGAAGATAAGTATCAATACTTTCAAGCTTATTTTGAGCCTCTTTTTCTTTTTGTATTTTTTGTTTGTAGGCATTGCTTAGTTTTGAAACTATATTTTCATCATAAACCACTGGAATTGATAATAATGCAGGATAATCAAGTGCGGGTCTTGTCCCTCCCGTGGCTCTTCTTGAAGCCAGTTTTTCAGCTATATCAAGATTTAAATAAGTTGCTAATGTCTCACTTGTTTTTCTATCTTTTGTTTTTATTACAACCATGTGCTGATTTGTATTTCCTACAAATCCTTTTTCTGGAACTGAAGCAATAGCCATTCTTCCAACACCTGTAATTTTAACAAGCAAGTCATCTTCTTCAACTTGACTTCGTTTGAGCATTTTTTCGTTTGTATCTTTTGTTATAAACTTTAAACCATCAAAATCAAGTTTTCCATATTTTGTTAAATTTTGAACTCTTAAAAATGGAATCCCATCTTTTTCACTTTCTGCATAATACTCATTTTCTATAGATTTTTTTGGTGTTGCTCCACTACTAACAGATACTACAAAATCTTTTAATTTTTTCGTAGATACTTTTTTAACTTTATTTTCTAACTCCACCAATTCGGGTACATAAAAAAATGGGTCTAATCTACTACTTGAAACTTCACTAAACTTTGTATAAAAAATATTCTTACCCATTTGAAATACTTTCGATGAATTTTTTTAGCTCTTTGGCAATATATTCAAGTTCATTTGTATTTGTTTCTTTTCCTGTTGCGTCATATCCTATATCTTCAGCTATCGCCATAAAGATGTCATAATCATATTTTTCCAAAGCTTCTGCTTTTGAAGTTTTATACAATTCTCTCATCTCGTCTTTTAGGTTTGATAATTTATCTGTATATTCTTTACTAAGTTCAGTTTTTGCATCTTTGAGTTCATCGCTACCTTTTGCATAAAGGCTATTTAACTCTTTTGTTTTTTGTTTTTTCTCATCTTCAAAAACTTTTATTTTTTGTCTATATTTATTCTCTGCCACTAAATCGCTTTGAAGTTTTAGTTTCAGGTTTTTGATATTGTTACTCTCTTTTTCAGAGTATTTTTTGAGGAATAGTACACTACTTTTTACCCCTGCACCTGTGGCACTAAATGCTGTTTGAGGCATAGAAACAACGGCTATGATTCTAAACATTTCCTCTATACTATCTCTTACATACTGTAAAGATGAGTTAGTAAGTATCCCATCAGGGATTACGATAGCTAGTATTCCACTACCACTCTTTAAAAATTTGTAAGCTTGTTCTATAAAAAGCACTTCTGTACTTTGATTTTCTCTACCCTTTCTTGTTCCACTCATATCTAACCAATCAGTTTCTTTTACACCAAAACCGTATTGATGAAGATATGCTTTTTCTGTTTGTTTTACAGATGAGCCAAAGGGTGGGTTGGTAAGGATAAAATCAAAATGGTCTTCTTTAAATTTATCATTTCTCCCTTTTTTTTGAATGGTGTTTTCATTTCTTGTTTTTCTAGCTTCTCTCTCATCATCTGTTTCGTATAAAGGTTCAGTTTCAGGAGTGATTTGAAGTAATCCATCGCACGAGATAACATTAGTATGTCCATCATCATGGATTATCATATTCATTTTTGCTGTTCTTGCTATTTGTTCATTTATCTCTATTCCATAAAGATTATGTTCTGCAAAATCATGCTAATATTTATGATGGTCTTTTGCATCTTCTGTATCTGTTTGATAGTCTGGATATTCGATATTTGCAAGATGCCTTACTTTGTCAAGTGCATGAAGTAAAAAACCACCACTTCCACATGAAGTATCAAGCACATAACTATTTTTTTTGATAGGTAAAACATCTACTATAAATTTTACTATTGGTCTTGGGGTAAAATATTGTCCAAAATCTCCTCTAAAAAATGAACCCATAAAAGTCTCAAAAGCTCGACCTTTACTATCTAAATCTGTTTTGTTCAGATTTATTCCCTCTAAATAACCTACAACTGTACGAACTTTGTCAGCATTGAGTCTTACACCATCTTTAAAAACTTCAGGGTCTTTTTTTCTTCCCTCTTCATAAAGTTCATGTATTCTATCAAGAAGATTTTTATTTGTGATTTTTTTATTCTCTTCTTCTTCTCCATCTTTATCTAATTGAATATATGGGATAACTTGAAATTTATAAGGCTCTTTTCTTTTGCAGTTTCGCTCATCCCAAATCTTACAAAATATAAGTTTATCCAGTTCATCAAATGCTTCACTAGGATTTAATTCTCCACCAGCCCAAAGTGCATTATGTGCTTGTTTAAATCTTTTTGTAAGATTATCTTCACTTACGATTTCTAGTTCGTGATATTTAGGGTCACCTTTTACATATTTAAACTTTGGTACAAATTTTTCACCAAAAGGTGGAATATCAACAATTGTAATTCTATCTTTTGGCTTTTTCTTTGGTACTTGATAACATTCATCTTTGATGCCTGAAGTTGTCCAAACAAACTTTGCATTTTCAGCTACTGCATAACTAAAAGCTTGATTGACTGCTGTTTTAAACTCTAATTCTGAAATATCCTCTTTTTTACATTCAATAATGATATAAGGAGATAAATGTTCCTTATCATTGTAAACGATAATATCAGCTTCTTTTTTTGCAACACCCATTTGAACTGTCACAAATATTTTAATGTTTTCAACTGGATAGTTGTATTCTAAAATTAATTTTAAAAAAGCTTGTGCTTGTATTTTTTCTTCTGGATTACTATAATTTCTTGGTCTAGGATGGTTGATATAGGTTATATAATTTGTTTCTTTATCAATCGTTATGTAGCCTTCTTTTTCACCTTGTTTTATCAAGTCATTCATATTTTTAAATCCTATTGATTATTGTATATTTTTATAAGTGAAAGATTATACCCATTTAGACTTTTAATCCTAATTTTATACTCTTCTCAAACTTCCATCTCACTAACCAAACCCATCTCCAAAACCTTCTCACGATTCTTAAAAATAGCCATTGAAGTGTTAATCTTCATCGTCTCTCATCAGCCTGCTTATAAACTTCCATGCTTTCTCTTTTACCGATGGCTATGACTTTTACGACTAAAATATTCTCAATGATTTCATAAACGATTCGGACTTGTTTTTTTGCTACATACACTTTAAAAAGTCCTGTAAGGTTCATGTTGTTTTTGTTGCCCAGAGGTTTGCCGATTTCTGGTGTTTGTTGTATCTTTTTGAGTTTTTTAAAGACTTCGAATCGGACAGAATTGTTAAGCTCTTTTAAGTCTGCTTCTACTAGAGGATGATACTTTATCTCGTACATAGATTAAACTTTGTCTAGGTCTATCTCAAATTTTTTAGCCATATCGTCCATAGAGACATATTCAGATAAAGGTGCACTATTGCGTTGTTGCAATAGATTGTATATTTGCGTATGTTCTGCGAGTTCCATTTCCTCTTCAAGAGCTTTGAGTCTTTCATATTCATCCGTAGAGATGACCACGGCTTCGAGTCTGTTGTTTTTGAGGATGCCTATTTTTTCAATAGAGTGCTCTTTTATACTTCCAACTACACTACCTATCTGTTTTGTAAAGTCTGTAATCGAAAAAAGTTCATTTTGTGCATACTTAACCATTTTATTTCCTTGTAAATTTACTATTGAATTAACATATTAATATTATAGTATATCTTATGGTAATATTGTCTTAAATTTAAAAGTTTTACTTCATCTCACCAACCAAACCCATCTCCAAAACTTTTTCTCTGTTCTTAAATATCGCCATTGCGGTATTCATCTTGTCAAACCCGAGTTTGGCATAAAACTGTTCTTTTCCTATGTTTGCATAAAGAATAATTTTGTTATAACCTTTGGAAAATTCAATAAGTTTATTTACTATCTCTTTACCTAGTCCAAGCCCTTGAAAATCTGGATGAACTGCCACATCACAAATATATGAAGCATCCAAACTATCAGCCAAAGCTCTGCCGACACCGACTATTTTACCCTCATCATAAACAAAACATTTATATCTACTATTTGCAAATACTATTTTTAAATCTTCAGCTTTTTTATCACCTAATGGTGCAATCTTATAGAGGTTTGAGAGTTCTTCCCAATCTACACAGTTTGAGTCATATTGCCATTGCCTTTTTTTGTTATTACTATGTACCTTTCCAAATTCTTGCATTTCGGCATTAATAAAAGCATCAATCATCGCTCTATAAACTTTTTCTACAACTACTTTATCTGCATCCAATTCATCAGCAAGAGAAACAACTTTTGAAATAACCTGTTCTACTCTTACTGGTGCTTTTACATCTTGTGTTGATTTCTTAAACTTCACTGCTTGTTTGACAAAATCGCCTCTTTGTGCAATCAGTGCAACTATTTGTTTATCAATACTATCTATATTTTTTCGTACCTCATCTATTGAGTTACATTCCAAATTTCGCATTTTAAAATCCTATCAATTCGACTTATTCTTTATAGCTTTATTATTCCAATCATTATTATCAGTAAAGGAGTTAATATGCAATATCAACATATCCACAATATCCACATAATCTTGTTCATTGCCACTGGCTTTAGCTGATAAAATAGCACCTTCAAGGGTAGAAGTGATGTATAGAGCGAGTTTTTTTGTATCACATTCTCTCATCTCTTTGGTTTCTACTGCTTTATCCAATATTTGTTTGATATATCCCCTAAAATCTTCATAAATAGATTTCATGGCACGGTTGAAGTCAATATCAAGATTTGACATCTCTTGAACAATATTTGCAATAGGACATCCTCTTTTAAAATCTCTTCCTTTTGTATCTTTGATGATAGATATAAACTCACCCAGATAGTTATTTTCTAGCTTTACAATTTTGCCATATCGCTCAAAAAATCTTTCGGACATTTTCTCTTGTAAAGCACACAATGTCATCTCTTTTTTATTGGCAAAATAATGGTACATAGAACCTTTATGCACCCCTGCTTTTTTCAAAATCTCACTAAGTGCAGAGCCTTGATAACCGTTAGAGTAAACCTCTTCATAAGTTGCGTCTATTAATTTTTGTCTTGTATTATCTTTCATGAAGAAATTGTAACATATTTTACTTGACTATTTGGTCAAAATATATTATACTTTGCTTGACCGAACAGTCAAATGCAATAAAAAGGAGTGTTTATGCCACTAATAAAAACATACGAAACAGATGAAGCGACAGGTGAGTTAGCAAAACTTTATGAGATTATTACTACTATGAGAGGTAGAGTTGGCAATAATGCAAAACTTTTTAGTATAAGTCCCGAACTTCTCAAACAACAAATGGAATTTATAAAATTTTATATGAATCATCCAACTTTATCTATGCCACTTTTGGCTTCTATTAGAATCATGGTTTCTAGTGGGGAAGATTGTCCATTTTGTGTCGATTACAATAGTGCGATGCTTGTCAATATGGCTAGTTGGTCGATAGAACAAATAGAAGTGATGAAAACCGATATGGATAAAGCAAATTTAGAAAAAAGAGAAATTGCATTATTAAAATTAGTAATCAAAGCTATCCGCAATTCTCATGGTGTAAATGCAAATGATTTAGACTATTTAAGAGAGATGCAATGGGAAGATAAAGATATTTTTGATGCAGTCAATCACGGTGCAAGAATGTTGGCAACTGATATAATGTTTAATACTTTCAAGATAGAAAAAGATGTGTAATCATCCTAAAAGAGCGTTGTTGGTTATTGATGTACAAAATGAGTATTTTACAGGTTTAATGCCTATAATTTACCCACAAAATAGTCTATTAAATATTCTAGAAGCTATAAAAATATCGCAGAAATTTGATATACCTATTATAATGGTACAACACACTTCAACCGTAAAAGATGCAAAAGCATTTGTAAAAGGTACATTTGGATGGGAATTACACGATTCTGTTAAAGATATTAAAGTTCATCATTATATAGAAAAAACTTTTCCCAGTGCATTTGTTGATACGGATTTAGAAAATTGGCTAAAAAAGAATGGCATCAATACGGTTGTTGTAAGTGGTTATATGACACAACATTGTTGTGATACGACTGCACGATATGCTCATCACCTGGGTTTCAATGTTGAGTTTTTATCTGATGCGACAGCAACACTTGATTTTGAAAACAAAGCTGGAAAAGTAAATGCTGAAGAACTTCATCGTGCTACTCTTGTAGAACAGCAGTTTAGATTTAGTGATGTTTTAAGTGTTGCTAAGTGGATAATAAAAATATGTTAGAGCTAGTAAAATTTGAATTTTTTCACAAAGAGATAGTGAATAACTGGTCTCAATATGACGATGAATTTCAAGAATTAGACTATGCTCTAAGAGAGGGTGGTTGGATTGAAGAGTATTTAAACAAACAAGATAGTCATATATTTTCAGCAATTTTAGATGGTGAATTAATAGGTTTTACAATTTTAAGTGATGATGAATACGGTAGTGAATTTCGCATAGCACTTTCACCAAATCACATCGGAAAAGGTTTTGGTAGATTAATAGCACAAAAAACTTTTAATAAAGGATTTGATGAGCTACAAAAATCATTAATTTATTTAATCGTAAGAGTAGATAATATAAGAGCCATAGCACTTTATAAAAAGTTTAATTTTCGTGTAGTCTGTGAAGTCCAAAAAAAAGTAAATCATAAAATGGTTCGGTTTATAAAGATGGAAAAATTAAATCATGAATGGCAAAACACTTCTCTTTTGTAAGGATATTTTACTCTACAAAAGGCGATTTTTAAGAAATTTAAATCATACAATTGTGTTAAATCTTCCAAATTAAATCTAAACCCAATACGATGGATAGATGAGTGATTTTTTGATATTCAAATAAAATAATGCCACGATTACTAAGATAATAGCTCCTATGAGTGTTGGAGTGATGAGAAATGACCACGGAGCACCTAGCAAAAAAACAATCACAGGATTTGAACCAGCTGGTGGATGGACTGTATTTGTTAAAAGCATTACGGCGATAGCTGTCGCAAGTGCAAATGCCATACTCCACCATTCATTGCCAAATGTATGCAAAAAAAACAATCCTATACACATACCTTTCTACACAAATATTAAAGAGAACGGTTATTGCTTTATGAAACTAAAAAAGGTTTTGAAATTATGGAATTGAGATTAAAAAAAGATTTAATCAATTGGTGAAAAGTGCAATAAGTGTAAAAGAGAGAGCTACAAATGGGCTTAAACTATTGATTAAAAATGTTGAATTGTTTTCACAAGTTCAAGCAAGTTGGAGGTTTTTCAATAATAATAGTGTAACAGTAGAAGCACTTTTTGATAAAATATCAGAAAATTTGGAGACAGAGATAGATACTCATTGCGATAAATATCTATTGGCAATGTCAGATTGGTCACATTTGGATTATAAAAAGCATACATCAAAAAAAGAGCTAATATCTAAAAACAAAAAAGATAACTGTAAACAATTAGGCTATGATTTGCAAACAACAATAGCAGTGAGCGATAAGAGTGGACAGCCCATAGCACCGATAGTACATAACTTAAAAACAAGTAAGAAAGTTTATTCAACTTATGATAATAATATATCAAAAGAAGCTACACACTTAGAAGAGTTGGCTTTGCGAACTAGGTGGATAAAGGAAAATTTAAATATAAAAAAACAGATAGTTCATATTGTAGATAGAGAGGCTGATAGTGTCGCATTTATGCGGGAATTAGATAAAAACAAAGATAAGTTTCTCTTAAGAGTAACTAATACAAATAAAGTTCATTATTTAGAAAATAATGAAGATATAAAACAGATAGATTTAGCCGATAAATTGGGACTTGGCAAGAAAGTAAAGAGTATAAAATACAAAGGCAAAACTGTAAGTATATACGTAAATGAGTGTGATGTAGAGATACGGCGAGATGCGACTAAAATGGTGATTGATGAAAATGGTAAAAAGCAGCTTAAAAAAACCGAGGGTAATGCCATAAAAACGAGATTTATAGTTGAGAGATTGGTCGATAAAAATAATGAAATTGTAGCCCAGTGGCTATTGATAACAAATATTTTAGATAATAGTGTAACGGCCGAAATGTTGGCTACATGGTACTATTATAGATGGAAAATTGAGAATTATTTTAAATTGTTGAAATCATCAGGTTTTAATTTAGAACAGTGGCAACAAAAGACCCCGATAGCTTTATTTAGGAGATTATTGGTGGTGTCTTATGCTTGTATGTTAGTTTGGAAAATTGCAAATGATAACAGCGAAAATGCTCAAAAAGTGAGAGAATTTTTGATATTATTGAGTGGAAAGTTGATAGAGAGAGGTAAAGATTTTACTTATCCAGCGCTATTATCGGGTTTGTGGGCTTATTTGCAGATGATGGATGTTATTGAAATGTTTACGAAGGATGAACTTCTTGAAATTAAAATACAGTTAATTGATATTATGAAATTTGAAGTTTAAGTTGTGTAGAAAGGTATGGATATAGAGCCATTGGTGAGACTCCTGTTATAAACATCTTTTTAAGAGGTGAGTTTTGCATACCTGTTCCAGCTTTTAACACTGTAAAAAATTGTTTAAAAATCGCTTCTTTATCGGTAATATATTTTTTATACTCATCTACATTTGAGACTAAAATTCGGTTTATAAAATTGTCATATTCGTCTAAAATTAGATAAATATCTTTTTTTAATTTCTCAAACTCTAGGAGAATATGACTTAGATTTGATATGAAACTATTACTATTTAAATCTAAATCTATTTTATAACTTGATATGAAATTTTTAAGCACTAAATTACAATATTCATTCATACTCTCTCTTGGGTTTTCGGTATCAACTATACTAAAATCAAACTTCAAAATATGATAACTACTTGCCTCTTTTGTTGGGTTTTGTAAAATATAAGTGTTAGCAAAAATATCTCGAAATTCATCTTTATATTTCAAATCATAATAGTAACTTAACATAGAAAGTAATAGACTTTTGCCAAATCGTCAAGGTCTTATAAAAAAGAGGTATCTTGGCATCTCTTCAATTCTTTCTATAAAGTGAGTTTTATCTATATAATAAAATTCATCTAACTTTAAACTTTTAAAATCGCTTATGCCATATGGGAGTTTTTTATGTTTCATTCGCTTCTCTTAATTCTTGGTTTTTTTAGGTTTATTATAACTTTTTATTTAGTTTTTTAATAGATTAGCAGACTCTTTAAAATAAGTTTTGAATAGCTTGAAATATGAGATTTGAGCTCTTTTATTTTAATAGTAAAATTACATAAATTTAGGTATCGTTGTAGTGTGTATTTTTATTTTAAAATAGGAGGTTGTAAATGATTACAGAAGTAAATAATGAGAATGTTGAATTTAATGTTATGGTTTATCCTGCATTTTTTGGTGGAAGTCCAGTTGACCATACTTATATTAAATTTGAGAATGGAATAACTTTCCCATGTGGAGGTGGTAGTACAGGAGGAGAGATATTAAAAAATGCTTCAGGTAAACAAGATATAGAGATAGCAAAAAGGTTTAATGAAACTTTACCAATACCTATCATTGTTCATGTTCCTATATGGGGCGACAAGACTCTTTTTAAAATTCCAACAGGAGATACTGGTGTAATTTATGCTATAAATGGTGTTTGTCATATGATGGCAAACCGTATATTAGTTCAAAGTAAGGTAATGGTAAAAGAGGCTAGAGGTTATGGAGTTAGTTCTAGCCTCTTTGGAAATTATGGTCTATTAGTACCATATCAGTCAGCTTTACTTCAAAGATTACTTGATACTATTTTAGAAAGTCTTCCAAAACTCGTTAGAATTGCATTTGAAAATGGATTAAAGTACTTAAGTGGTTCTATTTTAGATGCATTTAGTAAAATACTTGAAAAAGGTATTAGAAAAGCATGGCAAGAAAGACTTAAAGAAAATGGCATAGAAATAGGAGTCAGAATGAAGAATGTTAGTAAAGATGAATTATCACTTTATGATAAACTTGATTTACTATACTCTGAAGAGAATTTGATGGTTAATCCAAATATTTCTCTACAAGAATATGAAACTGTTTTAAGAGATATGCTTGATGAAAGGATTGATGATAAAACAATGCAAGATTTAATTAAGTGTATGGAAGATTTTCATAGTGATTTAGCAATAGAGGAGAGAAATGCAATTCTTTCAAATAAAGAGTTAATTGATGGCATAAACCAAAAAGTAAATAATTATCTTCAAAGTGTACATAAACTAGTTGGTGATGAAAAATATGAAAAACTTTTTAATGCAAAACCTAATGAGGAAATAAAACTTTTTAATTATAATGAATTTGAATCTATGCTAGAAAATGTTAAAAATAGTTTAAATGAACAATTTAAAGAGTAAGTGAAAGAAGGGAAAAGAAAGAATGGAAAAGGGGTCAGGTCTCACATTTCAAGACTATCGCCCCATCACTCACAATAAACCATCTCCCAACCACTAAAAATAATAATTACACTTTTTAACTTTTTATTTTTAAACTCTAAATCTTTTACTATTTTATCTTTTTTATAATTATCTAACTGATTCTTTGCCTCTTTTATTTTCTCTTTTAAAATATCTTGATTAAATTCACTTCTTTTTATATATTTAAACTCTATTAGTCCAAAAAAAGTAACAAGTGGATGAAGTGGTTTAAGTAAAATATCAGCAAAACCTTTATTTAATTCAGCTTCGCTTTGTGCTACAAAATAATCACTTAAAGATAAATAGCACAAAAAGAAAGCTTTTATAAAAAACTCTCCATTTATATAATCTCTCAAACTTGTAGATTCTCTCATAACTTCACCTAAATATCGAAATACTTCTATATCTCCACTCTCTGCAAAATTCGATAATTTCATATTAAACTTTTCAATATTTAGAGTAAAAATTTTTTCTAATTCCAAAGAATCTTTAATATAGCTTATAACTATTCTCTTTATAGTCTCATTTGGAATTTTTAAGTTTAATCTTAAGCCTTTTGCCTCTATTGTAGCTAAACCTAAATAGTAGAGAAGTGATTGAAAATTTTCCTCTTTTTTAAGGTCAAGTGCTGAAAAATTGTCTATTATTTTATTTGTTTGTATTTGATTCTCATAAATCAACTTTTGAAGATTACTAAAATTTCCATTTAATTTTTTATCGCTATAAATCAAATATCTAAGTTTTGAGTAGTCACTTCGCACATTTATATCTATTAACTCATCAGGGGTAGTTCCATTTGTTAAAAAATGGTTTATGTAGTATAAAATCATATCGGTATTGTAGATAGTATTGTGATTTTTGGTATTAAAGCAGTAATTGTTATACCACTCATTTACGATATTTATATCAACTTTTTTGCTTAAATCGTAAAACTCTATCATTTCTAAAAGCTCTTCTTTTGTAACTCCAACCATATCGTTAAAGATTGAGTTTTGCGAAATGTTACTTCCGATATTGTAACCACTTGTTACATCATATAGAGCCATTGGTGAGACTCCTGTTATAAACATCTTTTTAAGAGGTGAATTTTGCATACCTGTTCCAGCTTTTAAAACTGTAAAAAATTGTTTAAAAATTGCCTCTTTGTCGGTAATATATTTTTTATACTCATCTACATTTGAGACTAAAATTCGGTTTATAAAATTGTCATATTCGTCTAAAATTAGATAAATATCTTTTTTTAATTTCTCAAACTCTAGGAGAATATGACTTAGATTTGATATGAAACTATTACTATTTAAATCTAAATCTATTTTATAACTTGATATGAAATTTTTAAGCACTAAATTACAATATTCATTCATACTCTCTCTTGGGTTTTCGGTATCAACTATACTAAAATCAAACTTCAAAATATGATAACTACTTGCCTCTTTTGTTGGGTTTTGTAAAATATAAGTGTTAGCAAAAATATCTCGAAATTCATCTTTATATTTCAAATCATAATAGTAACTTAGCATAGAGAGTAATAGACTTTTGCCAAATCGTCGAGGTCTTATAAAAAAGAGATATGGTGGCATATCTTCTATTTTTGGTATAAAATAAGTTTTATCAATATAATAAAATCCATCCTCTTTTACTCTCTTAAAATCGCTTATGCCATATGGGAGTTTTTTATATCTCATTCGTTTCTCTTAATTCTTGGTTTTTTAGGTTTATTATAGACTTAAAATATAGGATATGATATGTTTTATTCTTAATATCTATTTGGTTTTGTTGATATTTCCTTGTTCAAAGTTAATATTAAAGTTTAAATCTCTTTCTTCATTTTCTGAAAAATCTACATAATTAAACTCACCAACACTCGTTATCTGTTTAAAGTATTTTAAATAATTCTCATATTCTTCATCTTTCAAAAAATCTTTTTTATCTTGATTAGATAATGGGACAATAAATACATACATGTAATATGTAAATCTAAATTCTCCAATTAAATATGGTAAATCAAAATTATCATTATTTCTTAAATATAATGTTATTTCAGGTTTTTCTGTAAAGAATTTGTAGCTATGCCATACACCTATTTTAGGTAGTTTTTGAATTTCTATTTCATTTTTCAACCATTTGATGGTATCTTCAAAATTTATAATATATTTTGAGTCAATAACACTTAACGCAAATTTACATAAGGCTTTATATATATTTTGTATTTTTATTTTATTCCCTGTTTTAAAAACTATATTTTTAGGCGGTTCATTTGTATTATCTTTTTCTGTATTTTGAATAATAGCAATAGATAAATTGTTACCGTCTTTGAAAAATTTAAAGTTGTTACCTTTCATTTTAGGAGAATTATTATCTTTATTTTTAATACCAAACATGGTTCTTGCCAAATCATGGTAATAAATAAAGTCTCTTTCAATATTTTCATCAAAAAATTCATTACAAGAATCACATTCTTCATTTAATATAAGTTTTTTATTTCCCAATGCTTCCGATATTGCATGAGCTTCTTTTTTGAATTTTACATCAGGCTTTTTTTTATTACAAAATCTACAAATTCTTTTATCTCTATTGTCTTCACCAATTTTAATTTTTCTATCTTTGTCTAAATCAAAAGTTATTAATTCATAATTATTCATTACGCACCCAAATATTTCTAAAACTTTTTCTTCACTTATATCTGAATTGTAATTATTTAGTATATTAAGTTCTTTCTCTAATTCATATTTCTGTTGAGTTGTAAATTCAATTGCAGGTAATACAAAAAACCATTCATTTTTTTCTAACTTTTTAAATTTGGAACCAAGTTGTTGTATTTGCGGCAAAATATTTTTGTATTTTGAAATAAAATTTTTGAGTCTACATCGAAATTCTTCAGTGTTTTTATGTTTATAGTCAGCATTTATTTGTTGTTTAGTAGTGTCAAATTCTGCATTAAAGACATATAACAAATCAAAAATGATTTCACTTTGATCTGATTCATAACCAATATCAAGGATACCACCAAGTTGACTCGTTGAAAAAAGTTGAATTTGAAAATGTTCCACAAAACATCCTTTATATTAAATTAAATATAATCCATAAATTGCTCGAATGGTAATTTATGGACACCACTGATTTTGTTATGTACTTAGGTCACTAGTATTTCACTACTAATGACTGCAACTCCAATAGCCCAAATTGTTTCGATACCTGAACTCAATAATAATCCAACCATTTTATTCACTTGTTTTACTGTTGTTACCTTTGTTCTCTTCATATTATTCTCCTTACAATTTTCATTGCTGTCCAATAAGACATACATTAAGCTAAAAAACCTCAATATAGTTAGAGCTATGAAGCCAACAATCATATGGGTAGGAATTGAACCTACACTAGCGACCCCTATTGGCCTAAATACACAAATTGTCACATAAGTATTTTGAACATACATTATATATAAAACACTCTAAAAATAAACAAATAACATACATTAAATAAGCATTTGCAAATTTATCACACTCTAAAATTTATTAAGTTATTTCTCAAATTTACCTATCTTTTTTGTTGTATCATAAACCAATTCCCAATAGTTATTATTGTTATAACTAAACTCTTGTATCACTTCAAGTCCTAGTTTTCGTGTATGAGCTTGAAAGGAACGAGGATTTATTTTGTTGATAAAAGTTACTAGGATTGGGTATCTTTTTGCCATATTTTCTCTAGCAAAATCAAAAATCATTTCCAATACCCCACTTCCTCTTGCACTTTTATCTATACAAATTGGACCATATTGATAGGAGTTTTGTATTGTGAGTTTTTGTCCTAAATACTCCAACTCTCCAAGATGTTCTATCATATATGCAAACATACTCCAAGCTGACCAAAACTGCCACGAACCAGTCATCACATAGGCTATAACTTCATCATCTTTGAGAGCTATAAAAAGCCCTTGTTCTTCAAGTATGAGTTTTTCTAATTGCTCTTTTGTAAAAGGTGTAGTTACAAAACCATCTTTTTTATCTTCTTCATTTATGCTATCGATTTGATATTTATAGTGAAGTTCTAAAACTTTGTCTATATCACTAAGCTGTGCAATTTTTAACTTTATTGATTCGTGTTGTTTGGTTGTCATATTTATATCCATTGCTTTTGCTTTTTGGTTAGTTTATCATAAATAAGCTCATACGCGTGGTCAATAAGTTCTTTGAGAAGTTCATCATCCACATCCCTGCCAACTGAAACAGTATTCCAATGTTTTTTATTCATCTAAAAGTTCGGAAAAATCTTCAATATATTTGTGAAAGTCATGAAAAGTAACTCTCCAATTGTCATAAATTGACTCAAACAAAACATTGATATCATTAAACAAGTTTTTGGACTTTTTACATTGGTTAGCAATATCTAGTATGGAATCTTTTAATGTAATTTTATGAACCATTTCAATTCTCAGTTTATTTAGCTCTTTAGACTTCTCAATAAATTTCAAAATTTCATTATCAACAACACAAGTACTAAGTTCATTTATGAGTTGACCAAACATTTTATCTTTCAAATATTTATTCTTATATTGTTGAGGGAATACGGAAAGTTGTATGTAAAAAGTTGAACATTCTATGAGTACTTTTATCATCTCTTCACAAATCTGATGATAAATTAATAATGCCGACAAATAACCTTCTGTAGTATTATGTTGAAATGCAATCTCTGCAAGCTCATCTAAGTCATCTAAAAAACTGGGACGATTGAAATAAGACCAATTATCACTATTCTCAAGTTTACTAAATGACATCCTCCCCGACCCAGAGGGTCGGAGTATCCTTTATAAATCAAAT